>JABHKC010000219.1 GCA_018692315.1 Bacteroidota bacterium
AAGATGTGCTTGCTTACCCATTTCAAACAGCCTCATATACTATTTATTCACAACAGTGTTTATTTTAATTGTGTTCATGAGCTCCCTTTGGTCGGTTCTGTTCGTCAGTACCGGATTTTGTAGTCTCGCTTCCTTCAGATGTAGCTTCGCAGCTACCACCCTTGCGACTTACTAACAGGCTTCACCAACTTGCCTGTGAGAGACTTTCACTCTCTGGAAATATTTAATGCCTACCCAAATTGAATATCAATTTTTATTTTCCTAAAATAATTTGTATTTTTCAAATTTTTCTTGAACATTAAGGTTGGTGTCTGCGTAGGCTTTTGCTGGGCAAACACGGTAAAGTGCATGCCGAAGGTAGTGCTAATTTAGAAATAAATGTATAGTAATTAAGATGGTGCAAATTAAGAAATATAGTAGTAAAAATGCTGCAGGGACCATAGCCGAAAAACCTTGGTGGTAATAGTGAAAATCAATATGAAAGGTAAAGAATTTCTATGAAATTATATATCAAATACATGGTTAGTCTTCGTTGCAAAATGATGGTAAAAGAAGAGTTGAAAAAGCTGGGGTTAAAATATATGGTTGTAGATCTTGGAATGGCTGAAATTAATGATGACATAACAATGGAGCAAAAGAAATTGCTCAAAAAAAACCTTCTCAAATCCGGACTGGAATTGTTGGATGACAAAAAAAGCATCTTGATAGAAAAAATAAAAAATGTAATAACTGAAATGATACATTATACAGATGAATTACCTAAAGAAAACGATTCTGATTATATCAGCAAAAAATTAGGCTATGATTATACCTATCTTGCTAATATATTTTCAGAAGTCAATGGTATTACTATACAGCATTTCATAATCGTCAACAAAATTGAAAGAGTAAAGGAATTGCTGTTATATGATGAATTAAATCTTACAGAAATTTCATATAAATTACACTATAGTAGTGTAGCCCATTTATCCAATCAGTTTAAAAAAATAACCGGTCTTTCACCTTCATTTTACAAAAAGTTGAAGAAAAAACGCAAAAACAATCTGGAAAACCTGTGATATATGTAAGATTTATACAAATACATGTAATGCTTTCAAATTTACATATTCCCATCTTTGTAATTTCGTTAATTTGATAAGTCCGCAATATTCTGCACGTAAAGGTCGGCAACCATTATTAAAAATGGTTTTGAAAAAAAAGTAAACGCAAGTTTATTCAATTAGAAACCAGTCGAATACCAAAGCCTTATTTATATTATTTTACAGTGTTTGATATGTCAATCTCACACAATGAATATATTCAATATTGGGTATATTAATTTAAATTGTAATACATGAAAGTAAAGGCGTTAGTATTTAGTGAAAACGAATTCGGGAAACTAGATGGAAAAGTAGCAAATGGACTAGCAAGACACTCTGAGAAATATGAAATAGTTGGTATTATTGATAGTACAAAAGCTGGACTTGATGCTGGAGAATATCTGGATGGAATAAAAAGTGGAATCCCAGTATATAAAAGTATGGAAGAGGCAGTTCAGAAACTGAATCTCATTCCAGACTATTTCATTTACGGGATTGCTCCTCTTGCCTCATTTTTAGACGAGAAGCAAAGACAAATTATTTTCAGTGCTATGAAAATGGGAATGAACATTGTAAATGGTTTGCCAGAATTCTTTACAGAAGATGACGAATTTGTACAAAAAGCAAAACAATTTGGAGTACGTATCCTCGACATCAGAAAAGCACCCTTGAGGAAATATTTACACAATTTTACAGGAAATATATACAATGTCAGATGCCCTGTGGTAACAGTAGCTGGGACAGATTGTGCGGTAGGGAAAAGAACGACTTCGGTTAAATTAGTTGATGGCTTGAAAAAGCTTGGGCTAAATGCCATTTTTATTGCAACTGGACAAACCGGAATACTTCAGGGAGCAAGATATGGAGTTGCAGTAGATGTTTTAAGCTCAGGCTTTGCAACAGGAGAAGTTGAGAATGCTGTTGTTAATGCTTATAAAACAGAGCATCCAGATATCATTGTAGTCGAAGGACAAGGAGCACTTAGTCATCCAGCATTTACATCATCCAGTGCTATTCATAGAGGAGCAATGCCAAATGCTGTTATCATACAACATCCACCCAAAAGAATAAATCATTGTGATTATCCAAATATACCAATGCCTTCATTAAAAAGTGAAATTGAATTAATTGAGGTTTTCTCCAGAGCAAAGGTGATTGGTATTACAATTAACCACGAAGATATGACAGATGATGAGGTGAAAAATAAGATTTTTGAGTATGAATATAAATATGAGTTGCCAGCAACGGATGTTTTAAAGTTTGGATGTGAAAAAATCATTGACAAATTATTCGAAACATTTCCTGAACTACTGAAGGTTGAGAATCTGATATGGCAACCCCAAGACTAGAGATAAACATTGGTAAAATAAGCCATAACATAAAAACCCTGAAGAAATTGTATCGTTCAAAAGGAGTTGATGTCATTGGTGTTACCAAGGCGGTATGTGGAAACTCTTCTATTGCAAATACATTTCTAAAGAATGGAATAAGTATACTTGCTGATTCCAGAATTAGCAATATAAAAAGGATGCTCACAGAAGGTGTAAAAGCTCAATTCCTTTTGCTAAGAACACCTTTACTAAGTCAAGCCGAAGATGTTGTAAAATATACAGATATTAGCTTGAATTCAGAATTATCCGTTGTTAAACGGCTATCAAAATTTGCAGTAGAACAAAATACTAACCACAAGATCATATTAATGGTTGAGTTAGGAGATCTAAGAGAGGGGATCATGCCTTATGATTTAGATCGTACCATTGAACAGATTCTAGAGTTAAAAGGTATTGAATTTGTTGGGTTGGGAACTAATTTAGCTTGTTATGGAGGTATTAATCCTGATGAGGAAAAAATGAATGTTTTATCTTCTCTTGCTACCCATGTTGAAGAAAAATTCAGGATAAACTTAGATTTTGTTTCCGGGGGAAACTCAGCTAATTACGAGTGGTTTATGTCAAGCAAGAATGTTGGAAGAATCAATAATTTAAGAATTGGGGAATCCATCTTTTTAGGACGAGAGACAAGTCATCGAAAACCAATTCCCGGTTTATTTACCGATGCATTTTCTTTAGTTGCAGAAGTAATTGAATCAAAAACAAAACCTTCAATACCCTATGGAGAAGTTTCTCAGGATGCTTTTGGAAATATTCCTGAATTTGAAGATAATGGCCAGATAAAGAGAACTATATTGGGCATTGGTTTGCAAGATGTGATGGTCTCCGGATTAATTCCCAAATTAGATGTTGACATAATTGGAGCTAGTAGTGACCATATTATTGTTAATTCAACGAAATTAGAACTTAAAGTAGGCGACGAATTAGGATTTGATATGAATTATGGTGCTTTACTTTCGGCTATGACATCACCTTATGTAATTAAAAAAACCAGTGATTATATAAATGCTCAGGAATATTGCGAATCGGTTGAGAGAAAATACCGCCAGCACCTAAAACTTCTTCAAACAATTATAATTGGAGAAAACAATACTCGTTTAATTAGTCTTAAAGATTCAGGATTTGATTTAATCTATGAACCATCAGTTCAAAAAAATTATCAATATCTGGTTAGAGAAGCAGTGCATGAAAAAATTGGACGAATTAGTAAAAAATTAGATGAGCAGGATAAAAAATTGATTATTCGCTCATCCTGGAGATCTTTTGAGCATCAACGTCTTTTATGGGAAGAAAAAGTTGTTTTCATGCAGAAAGAATATCCTAAACTTGAACTGGAAGAAATCAAAGAAAATGTTTCTTATTTCATTGCACCACCAACTAAATCATCGCATGCTACAGGAGGAGCAGTAGATGCATTAATTTATGATTTAAAAAATGACTGTGTAATGGATTTTGGCACAAATGAAGGACTTAATATTGAACTAAATGATAAATGTTACCCTTACCATCCTTTTATTCCATCTCAGGCAAAACAAAATAGAGCCTTACTTATCAACTTATTTACAGAAGAGGATTTTGTAGTTGATCTTAAAGAATACTGGCACTTTGATTACGGTAATGCAGGATGGGCTATTGAGAAAGGTGAAGAACATTCGATATATGGTATTATTACAAACTGAACAACCACTAAAAAGAAAAGCTACAACCACCGATTTAGTAGGCGGCTGACGGTATTATAGCCACCAGCACAGCTCTCACAGCTCTGCTGAGCCTGTCGAACTTGTTGCTGAGCCTGTCGAAGTACCACTAAGCGTACGGGTCTCGTACTTAGCGGTTCATTAAGCAAAAGAAAATTTGAGTTGATACTCTGATGACACATTTCTCAGTAATGGAAATAAAGAAAAAAAGACAAAAATAGTTTGCAAGCTTTCAGTATTCTTATATTTTTGCAAAAGTATTTTTAATTTAAATTAATTTTATATCAAAGTCAATCAATATTAGAACATGAACAGAGTAAAACAACAGAAATATGCACATGTTTGCGAGAATAATTTTATAAACTTAATAAATCCAATAGATGACATTATTTAATAAAACTTCACCATATTCCCCTGAAAATGGAAATAATAGTTATCCAACTAATAAAAAAATAAGAGGAAGTCTCCTCTTACACAGATGTTACAAACAATAGAGAAAGACAGATGGATAACTTTGAACACAATAGAGAAAGTTGGAACGAATTGACAACTTTACACACAGAATCTAGCTTTTATGATGTTGACAGTTTCAAGAAAGGAAAAACTTCATTAAATCATATAGAAATTGAAGAATTAGGAGACATTAGTGGAAAGAAACTTCTTCATCTTCAGTGTCATTTTGGAATGGACACTTTATCACTTGCTAGACAGGGAGCAGAAGTATTTGGAGTTGATATTTCAGACATTTCGATACAGAAAGCCATTGAATTGTCGAATGAATTGGAAGTTCCAGCAAGATTTGTTCGTTCAAATGTTTACGACATTGAGAATGTTTTAGATGAGACTTTTGACATTATATACACATCTTATGGTGCAATTAATTGGTTGAATGATCTTGACAAGTGGGCGGAACTTATAAAACGCTACTTGAAACCAAATGGGATATTTTACATGGTGGAATTTCATCCATTTATTTATACACTAAATGATAATTTTGAAATTGCTGATAGTTATTTCAAGTCAAAACCACTCGAAACAGTTGTTGAGAATTCTTATACTGACAAATCTGAAGTTTCTAATAAAAACCTAAAACATATTGAATGGCATCATAGTTTGAGTGAAGTTCTAAATAGCTTAATCACAAATGGATTGAAAATAGAATTTCTCAACGAATTCCCATATCAGGTTTATAACTGCTTTCCTAATCTGGTTGAAAATGAAAAGGGGAAGTGGGTTTCTGAAAAATATGGAGATAAAATCCCTCATATGTATTCTATCAAAGCAATGAAAATTTAGAAACTACAGTTTGTAATCGAGTAGGCGGCTGATGGCAAAATAGCCACCAGTGTACCTCTCACAGCTCTGCTGAGCCTGCCGAAGTACCACTAAGCGTACGGGTCTCGTACTTAGCGGTTCATTAAGCAAAAGAAAATTTGAGTTGATGTTCAGAAATTCTTTGTCTCAGTTCCCTTAATCGTAACTTATGGCTCAGCCACAGCATACAAGTAAATGCTACTGCCAAAAAACTTAGTGTAATAATCTGGAATATGATAACAAAATGAGCCTCATACAAACCTCCAAACCAATACCTGTTTCTCGACAAAAAAAAACTCGGGCATGCTATAATAATAAAAAACAAATTACTAAATTTGCACTAAAATCCGGAGATGTCGGATTTAATAAAAAAATGATTATGAATACTATAAATTTACGATAGTCAAGAATTAAGATAATCTTATCAACCCTGAAATATATGACAAAATTTGGTGAAGACATTAAGTATATCGACATTGCAAAGATTATTGATGAAAGCAACTCGGAAGTATTAAATAAACTGCCTGGATTTGTTGTTAAATGGATTGCTAAAATTATCAGGCAAGATGAATTAAACCGAATTTTTAGTAAATATTCAGATTATACCGGAGTCGATTTTCTTCCTAAAATAATCGAAGAGTATAATTTAAAGTTAGAAATTGAAGGGAAAGAGAACCTTCCGGAAAACGGAAAATGCTTTTTTGTCGCTAACCATCCTTTTGGTGTGATAGATGGATTAGTATTAACACACACAGTATCTGAAAAATATGGCAAGCTGAAGGCAATAGCTAATGAGGCTTTTATGTTTGTCCCCCAATTACGTCCATTGATTGCAGCGGTAAATGTTTTTGGTCGATCATCAAGAGAGTATATAAAAGCACTGGATGAAACGTATAAAATGGAAATTCCCATAACACATTTTCCTGCAGGGATAGTATCAAGGCTATATAAAGGAAAAGTACAGGATTTAATGTGGAAAAAAAGTTTTATTACAAAAGCTAATTCAAGCAAAAGAGATATAGTACCGTTCTATTTTTATGGCAGAAATTCCTGTTTGTTTTATATGGTATATTTGATAAGGCAATTGTTTGGCATTAAGATTAATCTTGAGTTATTGCTCTTGCCTTATGAGATGTTTAAAAAGAGAAATAAAACCATAAAAGTTAAGATTGGAAAACCCATGTCATATCATATGTTCGATAAATCAACATCCCACTTGGGCTGGGCACAAAAGGTGCGTTCTCATGTATATGAGTTGGGGAACAATAAATCAAAAAATAATTTCTAATAAAATAATTATGAAGTTCAATTTTCGCGAAAGCATGTTCAGATTTTGGTATAGGTATTTGAATAATGTTGATAAAAATGCTGAGATATTATTTATGAATTACGGATATAGTGATAAAGATCAAGAGATTCCAATAGATGAACAAAATGAAATTAATCGATACTCTATCCAGTTATATCTCCATTTGGTATGTGCAACAGAGATAAAAAATAAAGATATTGTAGAAATAGGTTGTGGTAGAGGAGGAGGATTGTCCTATATCACTAAGAATTTTTTACCTGCTTCTGCTAAAGGGGTAGATTTAGATAAACAGGCTGTCTCGTTTTGTAACCGCCATTATACTTTGGATGGTTTATCGTTTTTACAAGGCGATGCCCAGAATTTAAGTCTGGAGGATAATTCCTGTGATGTGGTGATTAACGTTGAATCATCGCACCGATATCCTGATATGAAAGCATTTCTGGGAGAAGTATCTCGTATTTTACGTCCCAATGGATATTTTTTATTTACAGATTTTCGATATGATAATGAATTTGAAGATATGAAGAAGGAGCTTGAGTTTAGTGGGATGAAAGTGGTAAAAGAAAGATTTATTAATAAGGAAGTTATTGCTGCTCTTGAGAAAGATGATGAACGTAAACGCAAACTTGTAAAAAAATTGATTCCAAAAATTCTTCATAAAATAGCCTTGAATTTTGGCGGAACAATAGGTTCTGAAACATATAACCAATTTGCATCACATAAATATATTTATTTCAGCTATATCTTAAAAAAGCTATAAGGTTTAAGATTAATATTTTATTTATTAAGAAACATGATTGCAAAAAATAAACTATACCCAATAAATAGAACTATGAGCGGTTGGCAAAACCAAGTCCCGATGAAAAATCGGGATTGAACGACATCCCGTATTTAATGTAACCGGCAGTTAAAAATTTGCTATATACTTTGCAAAGGTTTTGTTGCTCTTTTCAAATAGAACTTATGGGTTAAAAATCTTTTTATCAACGAAATTTCTTCAAGTATTTATTTTTTCTCATATTTAGGGGACTTCTAAAAATAGGAAATTTCAAGGCGCAAAAATTTTTGAAACCGCAGTTTACTATTGTAAATGAGGATTTCAAAATTTTGAAGCAACGAAGAAATTTGCATTTTTAGAAGTTTCTTTAGTATTTTAAATTTGACATAAAATGAAAACAATATTAAGAGTAATTTTTATCATAACAATATATCAGTGTTTTAATATTCAAAATGCTCAATCACAAGAGACTACAAGGTGGGCATTAACAGACGATGGAGCTATAGAATGGCAAGTAAAAAAGGATGATTCTCATATGGATCATATAGAAATGAGTGGATTATCTTTGTCAGCAATTGTTCATTATGGCGTGCAAAACGGAAAATTAAAGCAAAAAATTCATTTAGTTTTTCCTAAACTAAGAACTATTCCTAATGACACACACGCCAGTCTTGCACACGAAATAGACTACGAAGGTTTAGGTCAAATAAGAGTTAATGGACAGATTATAACTGAAGAACCGGAAGAATTTTATATCAAAGGAATATTATGCTATCAATCTAAAGCAACTGAAGGTCTTGTAATTAAACATAAATTATTCCCTTCAACTGATAAAGCCCTATTTATAGACAAGATTGAAATTATTAATCCAACAAAGCAAACCATCAATGTTGAACTCCCAAAAATTAATTATTTCTATACAACTGATGCAGATAAAGGGGTAGATGGAGCATATTGCATAAAAGTAGTTTCTAGCAAGCATGGCTATTATAAATTAAATGCTCTTGAATCTTTCGATTATTCATTAATTTATTCGGGACAAAATGAAAATACAGAAGTGGCTTATGTTTCACCAAATTACGAATTGAAGAAACGTAAAAAACTAATAAAAGAAACTTTTTCCGATTTAGTATTTGAATCTCCCGATGAAATACTAAACAGAGCTTTTGCATTCGCAAAACTAAGAGCAGTTGAAAGCATTTTTGACACTAAGGGAGGATTAATGCACGCTCCAGGCGGTGGTCGCTATTATGCTGCAATTTGGACAAATGATCAAGCCGAATATGCAAATCCATTTTTTCCATTCCTCGGAAATATTACAGCAAACGAATCTGCCATGAACTCATTTAGGCATTTTGCTAGATTTATGAACACTGAATACAATCCAATTCCCAGCTCAATTATTGCGGAAGGAACAGACATTTGGAATGGTGCCGGAGACAGAGGCGATATGGCAATGATTGCCTATGGAGGCTCTCGCTTTGCATTGGCTTGTGGCAATGAAAAATACGCTCGTGAACTATGGCCACTAATAGAATGGTGTCTTGAATATTGCAGAAGAAAAGTAAATAAGGAAGGTGTTGTAAGTTCAGATAGCGACGAATTAGAAGGTAGATTTCCTGCCGGAAAAGCAAACTTAAATACTTCCTCATTATATTATGACGCACTGATTTCGGCAGTTTACTTAGGAAAAGAACTGAATATTGAACAGAATATTCTGGACAACTACCAAAGTCAATCTATGGAAATAGAAAAATCTATAGAAGATTATTTTGGGAGAAATATTTCCGGATATGAAACCTATAGATATTATAAAGGGAATGATGTTTTGCGTGCATGGATATGTACACCTCTTACAGTAAATATCTTTAATAGAAGCAAAGGCACAATTGACGCTTTGTTTTCTCATAAACTTTGGACAGAGGATGGATTAGCATCAGCTTCAGGAAGCATAACCTTTTGGGACATAGCAACACTATACGCATTACGAGGTGTATTTGCAGCCGGCGAAACTAAGCAGGCTATGTCTTTCCTTCTACATTATTCCAAAAGGAGATTATTAGGTGAGCATGTCCCCTATCCAGTAGAAGCATACCCGGAAGGAAATCAGAGACATTTATCAGCTGAAAGTGCTTTATATTGTAGAATATTTACGGAAGGAATTTTCGGCATTCGCCCTATCGGTTTCAATACATTTTCATTCTCACCAAAACTACCTGAAAATTGGGATTCAATGGCATTAAGAAATATTAAAGCTTTTAATCATAGCTTTGATATTGAGGTGCATAGAAAAAAGGACAAATTGTCTATCAAAGTATTATCTAATAATGAAATATTTTTAGAAAGACTTATTGATCATAATGAAATTATTAAAATTGAGCTTTGAGCTATTTTGCAATCTGTTAGTAATTAAACTATTCCAAACCAATAAGCGTTGGATAATCAAGCATCAACAGATGATAAAGCCTTTGCTAGTTCACAATACCTAACACTTTTTATAGTTTGCTTCCTGGTTTGAAAAATGCTAAAAGAATTTATATATGTTTTAATGAAAAGGAATATTTATTCAATAAAAAAACCATAAATTTGGAAGCTTTTTGATAGACTGATGTGAATGAATAAATGAGAAAATTGAAAATAAAGAATAAAAAAATGAGAAAACACACTATTGTAGTATTTATTAGCATTTTAGTTCTACTGAATTCATGTGGAAATAACTCAAAACCAGAACCTTCAATTAAAAATATTGCAGGAGCTTTAGAACTTTTTTCAGAACCTGAACGGCCTGATGGGCAAAAAGATGTAATCGAACTTCGATGCGAGCCTATCCAAACGATTCGAATAGCATTTATAGGCCTTGGTATGAGAGGGGCAGGAGCTATTTATCGATACACATTTTTAGAAAATGTAGAAATTGCAATACTTTGCGACCCGGTGCAAAAGAATATTGACAAATGCCAGCAAATTCTGAAAGATAATAATTTACCAGAAGCTGATGTATATATTGGCGAAGATGATTGGAAAAAAATCTGCTTACGAGACGATATTGATTTAATTTATGTATGCACACATTGGGATTTGCATACCCCCATAGCTGTTCATGCTATGGAAAACGGGAAACATGTTGCAATGGAAGTTCCGGCAGCTCTAACTATCGATGAATGTTGGCAGTTGGTAAATACTTCCGAAAAAACCCGAAAACACTGCATGCAACTAGAAAATTGCAACTACGACTTCTTCGAAATAGCAACACTAAATATGGCACAAAAAGGTCTTTTTGGCGAAATAGTTCATTGCGAGGGTGCATATATACATGATTTAAGATTTCTAAATTTTGATGAGGAAGGATACTGGAATATGTGGCGTTTGAAACATTTGGAAAAAGAAGATGGGAATACTTATCCTACGCATGGCTTTGGTCCTATCGCACATATTTTAAATCTTCACAGAAGCGACAAAATGAATCATCTGGTTTCCATTTCAAGCAATCAGTTTGGAATGACAGAATATGCAAAAAAGAAATTTGGGGATAATTCCGAATATGCAAAAAAAGACTACAAAAAGGGAGACATAAATACATCGATAATAAAAACAGAAAATGGGAAAACTATAATGTTGCAACACGATGTAACAAGTCCACGACCATATAGCCGTTTACATTTAATTTCCGGTACAAAAGGTTTTGCCCAAAAATATCCTCAAAAAGGGATAGCACTTGAACCGAATGCTCATCATTTTTTACCAAAAAACCAATTAGACTCATTGTTAGAACTTTATGCACATCCTATTGTAAAAAAAATAACAGAAAAAGCCAAAGAAGTAGGCGGACATGGCGGCATGGATTTTATTATGGATTACCGCCTGATTTATTGCCTTACACAGGGCTTACCATTAGATCAGGACGTTTATGATGCAGCAGAATGGTCATCAATAATCGAACTTTCTCGCAAATCATCAGAAAATAATGGAATGCCAATAAAAGTCCCGGATTTTACTCGTGGAGCATGGAAAAAAATAAATAAAGTTACTTATTACGAATAATACAATTTTTTTGACTGAAGATTTATAACTTAGTTTTAATAATACAGTAGTTTTCAACTATTTTGCTATAACATACCATGCTAGCACGGATTTGCAATCCGTGCAGCAATTATTGCTATAATTTAGCAATTTTACCTGTTTGTCATCCAAAGGTGATCATATTGATAATATATGCTTATCAGGTTCAAGTATTTTGTTGTAAATAGAAAATTAAATTTTCACAATTATTCAAAACATTGAATTACCACTTTCTGAGTGTTCTTTTACTTCAATCAAGTCCCAAAACCAAAAGGAATATAAACAAAAAAGCCGGCTTTTTGCCAGCTTTTCTTATTTCAAAATAGACTACAACTAAGCGTAGTTTCAAAACTACGCTCACCCACTAACCTTTTCAACAATAGCCTTTACTTCTCAACATTATACCTTACTAATCTTTTCTCACTAATAATCGGACTATGTATATAAAAATATGATTGAAGCACTTTCCCAACATTGTTAGAATATAAGTTATTTAGAAATCTTGGATTTTCTACCCCGATTATTTGTTGTGGTGTGGTAACTGTTCCTTTAAAGTTTAATACTTCAAAATCTCCGGCTGGAACGTTGATTGGATCAGACAATATTTCCATCTGGTAGGTAAGTGTATATAATGTATCCTCATTCAATACTTCTGTTTTCGAAGCTAGAATGTTAGAAAAATTATCTTCCGAAAATCTAATTTCACCTTTGTCATTTACTATATATCCACTTGAATCTCTTAAGATGTCTAAAACACCCCAGGAAATTCCATTATTCGGATAATTTGTCCCTTCCAAAACAAAATACTGAAGATTATTGATAATTGTGTCTCTGCTTATTATTACACTATCAATTCTGTCTTTTTCAATTTCATTTCCTAACGAATCAATGTCATAATGAACATAAACCCAATAATTACCAATGTCCAATGGCAAATATTCTGATTTGTTAACTGAGTCATTTTTTTTGCACGAAGCAAAAAAAGTAATCACTAATACTAAAAACAATAATTTTCTCATTTCAAAAATTTTAAGTTAAACAACTAAATTAAAACGAGTAAATTTTTATCATAAGCTTTATATTATTTGTCCTTGAAACGAATATTGATATAAAGTATTGTTATTATCTGATACATTTATTGTTTTGAATGCCGCAAATTTGTAACTTGTGGCTCTGCCTATAAAAAAGCCCGCCGAAGGATGCAATCTTTGCAAAGCGGGGAAGCATTCAAATTTACGTGCGACAAGTTGTAATATATAAATATGTTTTTGCTATATTGTAATCACACCAGTTGGAAACTACGCTGAGACATTACTATGTTGCAAAAGTGTAGTTTTAAAACTATGCAGAGCCGGGTTATTTCAAAAGGTTTTGGTGAAAAAAAACCAATTATCACAAACGAAACTGAAAGCGGGAAGCAGAAAAACAGAAGAGTAGAGTTTACTATTTTGAAGAAATAGAATTGCTAAAATTAGAATCACGCAAGCTTTAGTTTTTGAAAACTTCGAATGAAAAAAAGAGGAGATGCAATTTTTGCTTGACGGGGGATTATAATCCTTTTGCATACTGTGAAAGAACATAATCAATTTCTCCCAAAAATAGCCCTTTATCCTTAAGTCTTCTACTAATTTCTTTTATTGGTAAACCGTTTCTAAACCATTCTCTTACCAGAGATAATGCTTGATCAAGATTTATTTCCATATGGGTAGGAAATGAAGATATCATATTCGATGGTCTTATTTTCTTCTTTATTAAGTCAATATCATGTTTCAATTGCATAAAGTCTTTCCTTTCATCGCTAACTTCCATACTTTTAGATTTGTTAACTTCTAAAAATGTTGGAGGAATAGCATCTTCTGGACTCTCTATAGTTTCTTTCAAAGCCTTAGCTATTTTACTTTGAAGTATTTCTCCCCAATCTGGAAAATTTTTGTCATATTCAATCACCCTTAAACTTCTTAAATCAAAAGGTACATCATCGATTGAAGCAGTAACAAGTATAGCTGGTTTTGTAATAGCATGAGCTAATCCTAATTCATATAAAACATTTGGGTTTTTATTTGTCAAGTCCGCCAATATTATTTTGGCTTCATTTGTGAATCTCCAAATGTCATTAACAATGTTTCCAGGTCTATATATATCATCAGCTCTTTTTGCTTCAAAACCAGCCTTTTCAATGGCAGGAACATATACTTTAAAATAATATTTATCAAACCATCCACCAAAAGGCATTATGGTAAAACATATAGGATTTTTTTCTTCAAGTTTTGAGGTTTCTTCTTTCTTTTTCATTTCTTTTTTTAGGCTATGTGTGTTTTTATTCACGGATTGCACATCCACTTTAGCTGGGTTAAATCTTTCACGCTTGTGCGGATTTGCAACCAGCTGAAATATATTTTATCAGTTTCAAGTATTTTGCATTTATCAGACATTATGCAAAGATAAAAATTATTTTTTAGATTTTTGCTTAGTTTAGTTTTGATAGTAGTACGGATTGTAAATCCGCAATAGCAGTCTGCATAGCCGTTTGAGCAGGGGTAGTTGAAATTTACAAATGAAAAAAACGAAGATGCAATCTTTGCTTGGCAGGGTTTTATTCCTTCACCACTAAACTTGTTCTTATTTTATCATCAAAGTAAACCTTTACTAAATACAATCCTGATGGTAAGTTGTTGGTTTCAATTTTTATTCTTAGTCCTGAAACAGCTTTGCTAATCAAAGCTTTTCCATTAATATCAATTATCTCAATATTTACCGTACCCAAATCAGCTTGCTCAATTATTAAATAATCATTAAATGGATTTGGATAAATATTAAAACTTGTTTGCAACCTATCATTAATTCCAATATCAAAGGTTTTACAAAGAAAATTGTCATCTATTAGTATTTCCAATTCAGAATTCGGTGCTAGACATTGAAAACACAATTGATTATTATTTATTCCGTCTTCATATGCTCGATTTAGGTTTACAGTGTGAGTTTGTCCGGGAAGAATTTCGAGGTCGGAGAATTTTTGATAAAAAAAGTTTTGTGCGCAATTAAAACCTCCGTGCAAATCAGAAAAAACAGCAAAAGAAGCTATAGTATCATTTCCATTGTTTTTAATCGAAAGCTCAGTATTGAAGCTATAACCTATTACCAATGAATCATCAAGAAAATAACCATATTCTAGTACAATACTATCAATGTCGAAATCTATTATTTCAATATCCGGGAGAACGACATTATCAATTTCTCCATCAGGTGTTTGAAAATTGTATATCCCAATCTGATTTGTATAGGAATTTCCTACGAAAGTATAGCTATTCCCAATTACAATAAAATCTAAATCATTCATTAAAACCGGAAATTCCAATGTGTCGGGGTTTGCAAAATCTTGAAAGTTTAATAGTTTAATACTATCATAAAGAACAAGTTGAATCCATAAGCTATTCTCATAGAAATTCATTTTTTTAACAGTGCTTAAACTTGTGATAACCGTATCAATAATAATTAAACCCGTGTCTATCCTTATCAGATATTGGTCAACCAAACTAAACACAGTATCATTATTTATTAGCAACTGATTAATTGAATTTGAGAACTGGATTGAGTCAATTAATACTAACGAACTATCTGATTTGTAAATTTTATTTTGAGTATGAATTAAATAAGAGGTAGGGCTAATAGCATATATGGCATTTATTTCAGAATCTAAATTAGGCTCGTATTCATGAATTTTTGTACCGTAGATATTTGATTTGAAAATCGAATTAGTGGAACTGACCAAAATAGTTCCATCAGAAGCTATGTCAATGTTTTTAGGTTCATAATTTAAAGAAGAATACTCATGTGGTACTTCCGGATAACCAATACTAAAAATCTCGTTTCCATTTTTATCATATTTCGAAACAATTATTTGATCTAATCCGGCGATACAGCCAACTGGTATGTATCCGGCCGAATAAATGTAATTCGAATCAGTATAGATTATGTCATGCCGTCCTTCAATATTCCAAAGTTTCTGTCCGTCTGTGTTATAAGCAAATATATTAGGATAATGGCAAGAAGCATCACTTAAGAATCCGCTAAAAAGAATTATTGAATCCTGAAATAATTCTTTATCAGTTACATGAGAAATGTTGTAATCCGAGTCATCAACAACCTCATTCCAAAAAGTTTGGGCATTCACTAAAATTGAAACTAATATAAAAATAGCAGTTATAATTCTTTTCATATTTCAAGTTTTTATTAAAAGAGATAGTTATTCCAGCATTGGTTGCACTGATACGGACACTCAAACTCACACGGATTTGTAATCCGTGTGATCATATTAGACAGAATCCAGCTAATAGTTTTCATTGTGATGAAATATGCTTTATCAGTTTCATGTATTTTATATTTGTCAGACATTTAACAAAGATAAAAATTATTATTAAATTTAGGTTTATTTATTGTTGATAGATGCACGGATTACAAATCCTAGCTTGCGGGTACATTCTATTTTAGCTAAGCGAAGCCTGTTACTTCACTTATCAGAAAAATTACCAAAATTGTCAAACTACTTTTTTTTCTCATATTTGTTATTTTTTGATTGAAAATTAACAAATTGAAATGATGATAAAAAAACCAATTGTTGGTTTAATATTTTTGATATCGACATTAAACCTATTTTCTCAAATTCCTGAGTGGAAAAACCCTGAAATAGTAGAAATTAATAAAGAAGCTGCACATACTTTATTGATTAGTAAAAGTAATTTAAACGAAGCTTTGCGAATAGATTTCGAAACCTCAGACAAAGTACTAATGCTGAACGGTTTGTGGAAATTCAACTGGGTTCAAAAACCGCAGGATAGAGTTCTCGATTTCTACAAAATAGATTTTGACGATAGCCAATGGAAACAAATTCCTGTGCCATCAAACTGGGAATTGCAAGGCTATGGTATTCCAATTTACGTAAATCAGCCGTATGAATTTATGCCTGTTGGCGAAAGACCTGTTCCACCTTACATTCCTGAATTTTGGAATCCGGTAGGTTCCTACAGAAAAATATTTGCTCTGCCTGAAAAGTGGCAAGACAAGCAAATATTTCTTCATTTCGGAGCTGTAAAATCGGCAATGTACTTATGGATAAACGGCAAGAAAGTTGGATATAGCCAGGGCAGCAAATTGCCTGCAGAATTCAACATTTCAAATTTCTTAAAAAAAGGGGAGAATGTTATTGCTGCTGAAGTTTACCGCTGGTCTGATGGAATTTATCTTGAATGTCAGGATTTTTGGAGAATCAGCGGCATTGAACGAGATGTGTTTTTATATTCTAAACCTAAAGTCAATATTTTCGATATTTTTGCGAAAGCCGGTTTAACAAACAAATACAAAGACGGGAATTTAAATGCAAATATAACTATCAAAAATTCAAACAAAATTGCTCTAAAAAATTACTCAGTTTTGATAGAATTGTACGATGGAGAAAAATTGATTATGAGTCAATCGCAAAAAATTCTTGCTACAAAAGATGAGATTTCCATTATTTCTTTCGATCTACAAATTAAAGACATAAAACCATGGTCTGCCGAAAATCCCAATCTTTATACTCTAATTGTTAGTTTAATAGATAATTCGGACAAGCTCATCGAAATGGTTAGCGACCGAATTGGTTTCAGAACATCTGAAATAAAAAACGGGCAACTTCTCGTAAACGGAAAAGCCATATTACTAAAAGGTGTAAATCGTCATGAACACGACGAAAAAACTGGACATGTAATATCGAAAGAGTCTATGTTAGAAGACATTCGCCTGCTGAAAGAATTTAACTTTAATGCCGTAAGAACCTGCCATTATCCAGACGATCCATATTGGTATGACCTATGCGACGAATTTGGCATTTATTTAATTGATGAAGCAAATATTGAATCGCACGGCATGGGCTATGGCGAAGAAAGCCTGGCAAAAGATTCTGTCTGGAAAGAAGCTCATTTGCAAAGAACAATCCGAATGTTTGAGAGAGACAAAAATCATCCATCCGTAATTATTTGGTCGCTTGGAAATGAAGGCGGAGATGGCATAAATTTCGAAGCTACTTCTGCATTTTTGCATCAACGAGACAATAGCAGACCCGTGCATTACGAAAGAGCCGGACACAAAGCCCATACCGACATTGTTTGCCCAATGTATGCCGGAATCGGTCATTTGCTGGGCTATTCTTCACGTCCTCAGAAAAGACCACTTATTCTTTGCGAGTATTCACATGCAATGGGCAACAGCAACGGAAATTTTCAGGACTATTGGGACATCATAGAAAACAATTACCATTTGCAAGGAGGATTTATCTGGGATTGGGTAGATCAGGGAATTGCAGCCTATACCGAAGATGGCAAAAAATACTGGAAATATGGTGGCGATTATGGCGGAGACACTATTCCCAGCGATGCCAATTTTTGTATGAACGGAGTTGTGAATGCCGACAGAACTCCACATCCGGCTCTTTGGGAAGTAAAAAAAGTCTATCAGTACATTCAGTTTCGGAAAGTAGATTTTTCCAATAATCAGATTGAAATAAAAAACATGCACGATTTCATCGACCTTTCGGTTTACGATATCCATTGGGAAATTGTGGAAGACAACGCTTATATTTTAAATGGAAAAATACTGGCTCCCAAAATTGAAGCCCAACAAAGTAAAAAATATAGTTTCGATATCAATAATATAAAAGTCAAACCTAATGCTGAATATTTTTTAAACTTTAAAGTATATACAAATCAAAATATCGGACTTGTAAAAAAAGGTCATGAAGTAGCTTCTGAACAATTTAAACTTCCTATTAGTATAGAAATAAATACAAAATCAGTTTCAGAACAGAACATAAAATATAAAGAATCGAAAAAGCAATTTTTGATAAGCGGCAAAGATTTTAAGATAAGCTTTGATAAAAAAAGCGGAAGTATTTCAAAATATGAATACAAAGGTTTCAATATAATCGAAAAAGGACCTGTCCCAAGTTTTAAGCGAGCTACTACCGATAACGATTTTGGTGCTCGAATACAGAAAGAAATGCAAATATGGATTGCTGAAAGCAGCCCTGAGCGTTCTGCAAAAGCATTTAAAATTGTAGAGCAAAGTCAAAATCAAATTATACTTTCGGTCGAATACAATTTAGAAGAAAGCAATTCGGTTTGGGAAACTCAATATATTGTTAGTGGCGATGGAATTATTGAAGTTAAAAATCACTTTATCCCATCTGAAAAGCAATTGCCGCTTTTACCAAGATTGGGCAGCAGAATGCAAATTCCAAAAGCATTTGATAAAATAGAATGGTACGGCAGAGGTCCACACGAAAATTATTCCGACAGGAAAACAAGTGCATTTGTAGGAGTTTACCAAAGCAATGTAGAAGAACAAGCATTTTCATATGCAAGCCTTCAGGAAATGGGATATAAAACCGATGTACGATGGATGACTTTAACCAATCAGGACGGTATTGGATTTATGATAGATGGGGCTCCACTTTTTTGCTTTTCGGCATTAAACTACACAATTGAAGATTTAACTCGTGAAAAACGTGGCAGCTTGCACTTAAATCAAGTCCAGGCAAGAGATTTCATTGAGCTTCATGTAGATTTAAAACAAATGGGTGTGGGCGGAGACGATTCATGGTGGTCGAAACCTCATACAAAATACATGATTCAGCCAATTGAATATGAATATTCCTACAGAATTATCCCAATTGAGACAGATTCCGAACCAATGAAAATTCACAAACATTAAATAATTTTATGAAACCAAGCCTATTGATTCTTGCAGCCGGAATGGGTAGCCGCTACGGTAGCCTGAAACAAATAGATCAAATTGGTCCTTCCGGCGAAACCATCATCGATTATTCCATTTATGACGCTATTAGCTACGGATTTGGAAAACTTGTTTTCGTTATCAGAAAAAATATTGAAAAGGAATTTCGCGAAGTCTTTCTTAGAAAATATGAAGGAAAAATTGAAATCAACTATGTTTTTCAAGAAATTGAGAATTTACCCGAAAACTTTAGAGTTCCTGAAAACAGAAAAAAACCCTGGGGCACAGCTCATGCAGTTTTAGTGGCAAAGAAAAAGATAAACGAACCATTTTTAGTAATCAATGGAGACGATTTTTATGGACGCGATGCTTACCGTGTATGTTCGGAATTCTTACAAAATATTGAGAATGACATGGACTATTGTATGCCGGGATATTTTGTAAAAAACACCTTATCGGAAAATGGAGGTGTATCGCGCGGCATCTGCGAATTAAAAAATGAATATCTACAAGCAATTGTAGAACGAAAAAATATAGTTCAAGATAAAGGAAAAATATTTTTCATTAATGAAAATAATCAAAAACAATTTCTAAGTGGTTTAGAATATTGTTCTATGAATATGTTCGGTTTTAGTCCTTCTATTTTCCAATTCTTAGAAGAAGAATTTAGAAAATTTCTGCATGAAAATCAGGATAATTTAGGCTCTGAATTTTTTCTCCCTCTTGCTATAAACAATTTGTTAGAAAAGGAAAAAATCTCACTTAAAGTTTTGCCTAATAGTGCCAGGTGGTTTGGAGTTACTTATAAAGAAGACAAACAAGCAAGTAAAGATAAAATATATTCTCTTGTTAGAAATGGCAAATATCCTGAAAACCTATGGCTATAGAACTTAACATAAAGAATATTGCAAATCAGTTTAAAACCGTAGGAGAATTCAGCAGTTTCACAAGCTTGGGAGAAGGTTTAATTAACGATACATATTTGTTGGAAACAACAGCAGGTAAATATGTTCTTCAAAAAATAAATCATCATATTTTTAAGAATATCCCAGCCTTAACTCGAAACAAAGTACTGATTACACAACATATTGCATCTAAAAAAAATAGTCAGACTATACAATTCCTTCCCACACATAAAGCTTTGTATTATTATCAAAATTCTGAGGGATACTGGAATCTATCGAAATATATAGAAAATTCTGTTACCATTTTGAAAGTTTCCAATCCAAAAATTGCCTTCGAAGGAGGCAGAGCTATCGCTGAATTTCAATCATATTTGACTGATTTTGATCAAAACAATATTGTTGATCCTATCCCCGATTTTCACAATACTTCTAAACGAATACGTGAGTTAAATGAAATTTGTCGAAGAAATACTAATAACAGAAAACTGGAAGTTGAAGACTTGATTGAACTTGCAAATCGGTATCAAAAATTTATTGTTGCCATCGACAAACAGATTAAAAACAATAGTATCCCAAAAAGAATAACGCATAACGACACTAAAATTAGCAATGTGCTTTTCGATGCCAATGAAAAAGCTATTTGTATGATAGATTTAGACACTTGTATGAAAGGCTCTGTTTTGCACGATTTTGGCGATGCTTTGCGCTCAGGCACCAACACTGGGAACGAAGACAATCCTGAGAATGTTGCTATGGATATTGAACTTTTTCAGGCTTATGCCGAAGGATATTTATCTATAGCAAAAACATTTTTATGCAAAACAGAATTGGAAAATCTGGTATATGCCGGACCTTTAATAACTTACGAACAATTCGTTCGCTTTTTAAGCGATTATCTCGACGGCGATAAATATTACAAAATTCATCACCCAAAACATAATCTTGAAAGAGCAGAATCTCAGGCAAAATTGTTTTTGAGCATGATGGACCAAATAAATGAAATGAAACTTACAATTAAAAAATTGTCTGAATGAATCCGGAAAAATTCAAGAAAAATATTAATGGTAAAAAAGTCGAATTGTTTGTTCTGGAGAATTCAAATCGGATGCAGGTTTTTATAAGTAATTACGGTGCAAGGATTTTATCACTAAAATTTCCGGACAAAAACAGGAAACTGCGGGACATCGTTTTAGGGTATTCGAGCATTGATGAGCACATAAACGGACTGCCATACTATGGTGCAATAATTGGAAGGTGCGCCAACAGAATATCAAAAGGAAGATTTAAGCTTGACGGAAAAGAATGCCAGCTAAGCCAAAATATATTTCCAAATCACTTACATGGAGGCACAAAAAGTTTTTCGCATCAGGTGTGGGAACTTGTCGAATATTCTAACACAAAGTTAAAATTGAAATACACAAGTCCTCATTTGGAGGAAGGTTATCCGGGAGAACTGACTTGTGTTGTTAGCTTTCAGATTACAGAAAAAAATGAGCTAATTATAGAAATGAATGCAAAAACTGACAGAAAAACAATTGTCAATTTAACAAGTCATCCTTTTTTTAATCTTGAAGGGGAAGATTTCCCGAATGTGTTAAATCATCAGCTTAAAATCAATGCAGATAGTTATTTGTCCATGAGTCCGGATTTTGTTCCCGAAAAGAAGATAAATCTACAAAGCGATTCTGTTTTCGATTTCAACAATTTCAAAAAAATTGGAAAGGATATTCATACAAATCACCCACAATTGATACTGGCAAAAGGATACGATCATAATTTCATTTTAAATGAAAATGATGCTAAAACCACCGCTGCTTCCGTCTATGCTTCAAAGTCAGGCATCAGTATGGATTTATATACAAATCAGCCCGGCATTCAGTTTTACACAGGAAACGGTTTAAATGGCACCGATACTGGAAAAACTGGAAACAGCTATAAAAAACATGCTGCATTTTGTCTTGAACCGCAGCATTTTCCTGACAGTCCTAACAATCCTGATTTTCCATTGATTGAACTAAATCCTAATGAAAAATATTACCACTTTACGAAATTTCACTTTTCAAACAAATATTAATTATGAATTTTGGACTTATTGATTACATCATTTTTGCCCTTTATGTTTGCCTTATATTAGGAATTGGATTGTGGGTATCACGCACCCAAAAAGGGAAAACCAAAACTGCAGAAGATTACTTTTTAGCGAGTAAATCACTCCCATGGTGGGCTATCGGTGCGTCATTAATTGCTGCCAATATTTCGGCAGAACAAATAATTGGTATGTCGGGGCAAGGTTTTGGAATTGGCCTGGCTATTGCTTCTTACGAATGGATGTCTGCTATCACACTGATTATTGTCGGGAAATATTTTCTACCAATTTTTATTGAAAAAAAACTATACACCATTCCGGATTTTATAAAACAGCGTTATAGTGTAGAATTAAAAACAATTCTGGCAATATTTTGGATTTCATTATTCACTTTTGTAAATCTGACAACTGTACTTTTATTGGGTTCCAAAGCTTTAGATATGATTATTGGCAACGGAAACGGAGATTTATTGTGGTATGGAATTATTGGTTTAGCACTTTTTGCAGCAGCCTATTCGCTATGGGGAGGGCTTTCTGCAGTTGCATGGACAGATGTTATCCAGGTAATTTTATTAGTAATTGGTGGAGTAATCACCACCCTTATTGCTCTAGATAAGCTTACACCAGATGGAGGTATTTGGCAAGGTACGCAACATATTCTACAGACTGCACCCGAAAAATTCCATCTTATCCTAAGCAAATCTCATCCACTTTACAATGAGCTGCCTGGAATTGCAGTTTTGGTTGGAGGCATGTGGGTAGCCAATTTATATTATTGGGGTTTTAACCAGTATATTATTCAAAGAGCCCTGGCAGCTAAAAATCTTCGGGAAGCACAAAAGGGAATTGCTTTTGCCGGTTTTCTTAAGCTGATAGTTCCTTTTATTGTTGTTATTCCGGGAATTATTGCATTTGTGCTATATACACAACCTGATGGTACTTCGATAGTTCCGGGAGTACAGGAAAATCTGGCAATTTCGGAAACTTATCAGGCCAACGACAATGCTTATCCCTGGTTGATAAAATCTTTTGTTCCAGTAGGACTGAAAGGTTTGGTAATAGCAGCTTTGGCAGCAGCCATTGTTTCATCTCTGGCATCTATGATTAATTCCATATCAACCATTTTTACGATGGACATTTACAGGCAATACATCAATAAAAATGCAAATGACAGACAAACCGTCAGAACCGGAAGAATAGTCGCCTTTATTGCTTTATTATGTGGTGTTTTAATTACTCCGCTTCTAAGTAGCGAACGCGGAATATTCAATGTTATTCAGGAATATACAGGTTTAGTAAGTCCGGGAATTTTGGCTATTTTCATTCTTGGTTTGTTTTGGAAAAAAGCTACTAACATTGCAGCAATTTGGGGTGCAATTTTGTCGATAGCAGTGGCTTTCCTTTTTAAATTAGGCTCTCTGCCATGGATGGATCAGATGGCTTTGACTTTCCTTGCTTCTATTTTAATAATCGTCATTATTAGTTTAATTGAACATCGTGGAAAAGACGATGCCAAAGGTATCAATTTGACAAAATCGATGTTTAAAACCACTACATCTTTTAATATTTCTGCTTTTATAATAATGATTGTTCTGGCTTTTCTCTATTCAATTTTTTGGTAAATTATGAAGTATAAAATTCTGCAAACATTTAGAGAACTTTTTAATGAAGAACCTTTGTTATTTAATGCTCCCGGGCGAATAAACCTTATTGGCGAGCATACCGATTATAACGAAGGATTTGTTTTTCCGGCTGCTATTGATAAGTCGATAGTTTTGGCTATTAAGCCAAACAATTCTAAAAATGTTCGTTTACATGCTTATAACCTGAATGAAACTTATGAGTTTTATATTAGTGATTTTCAAAAATCTGAAAAAGCCTGGGCTAATTATATTCTTGGTGTTCTAAATGAATTTGAAAAAGAGGCGTACTTGATAGAGGGGTTCGATTGTGTTTTTGGTGGAAATATCCCCTATGGTGCAGGACTTTCGTCTTCTGCAGCTATCGAGACTGTTTTTACATATGCTCTCAATCATTTGCACCAGTTTCAAATTCCCTCTTCTAAGCTGATAAAAATGGCTCAAATGGCAGAGGTTAAATTTGTTGGAGTGAATTGCGGCATCATGGACCAGTTTATTAGTTTCAACGGAAAAAAAGACAAGGCTCTAAAGCTTGATTGCCGAACATTGGAGTATGAATATTTCGACATCGATTTGGGAGATTATAGCATTATTTTGGCAGACACTCTAGTAAAACACGCCCTGGCTTCCGGCGAGTATAATTTGCGGCGGCAAGAATGTGAAAAAGGTGTTGAGACAGTGCAAAAGATTTACCCCAACGTTAAAAATCTTAGAGATGTTAATATTCAGCAATTGCATGAACTGCAAAAGCATTTTCATGAAACTATTTACAAAAGATGCAAATTTGTTGTGGAAGAAAACCAAAGGGTACAAAATGCCGCTGCGTTTTTACAAAATAATATGCTTGAATCCTTTGGTCAGGAACTGTTTAAAAGTCACATTGGCCTGAGTCAGTTATACGAAGTAAGTTGTCCGGGACTCGACCTTTTGTCCGAAGAAGCTAAAAAAATGAATGGCGTTATTGGCTCAAGGATGATGGGTGGCGGTTTTGGAGGTTGTACCATTAATATTGTAAAAAGCGACATTATTGAAAAATTTGAGCAAAAATTAAACAATTCCTTTTTCAAAATGTTTAATCATAAACCGGAGTTTCATAAGGTTCGAATTGTAGATGGTGCCGGAACTTTAGTAGTCAATTGAAAAATTGAATCTATTCAATAAGCCGATTAGTTCAATTTATTTTAATTGCCGTAGCCTATAGGCTACAGTTTCAAATGAACCTACCCCAGCCTATAGGCATCAAATATTGTTGAATAATAATAACCGCAAAGGTCGCCATGGAAATCGCAATGTTTCGCAAAGAAAGCATATTCAATAACTTAGCGCTTTTTGCGGTAAAATAAATTTCATAACAATCATAGATTCGACACTTTAAACACACTAATTAGTTACAGAATTTATATTCAACCGTTTAACTATTGCTTTTGTGTTCACTGATTATTTACCAAAAATTAAATTTAAATGAAACACTATTTAAAAATTAAATATAAATTTGGAGGTTTTTAGATGAACTATCGTTGAAGATTTATATTTTTATGAATTAATTAATATTTGCATAAATGCCATGGGAATATTTCAAAAATCGGTAATAAAAAATCACTTTACGAGCCTCGACAAAGAGCAAGTTGATGAAGCATTCCGGAAGTTTAACAAAAGCTATTCATCAACAAAAATCTCTGAAATAAAACAACTAAAAGAAGAAGAATACCAGGACGGATTTTTAAGAGAAATATTTGTTGATGTATTTGGTTACACATTAAAACCAGCAGAAAATTTCAATCTGGTGAGAGAATATAAAAATCAAACAGACGGAAAAAAGGCAGATGGTGCAATTCTAAAAGATGGAAAAGCAATTGTTGTAATCGAATTAAAATCGACCAAAACAAAAGACCTGAAAAGTATAACTGAACAAGCATTTAATTACAAAAACAATCAGCCCGATTGCAAATATGTAATCACATCTAATTTTCAGAAACTGCGTTTTTATATCGATTATGCCAACGAATTCGAGGAATTTGATTTATTCAATCTGCAAAAACAGGAATTTGAATTGTTGTATTTAATCCTACACAAAGACAGCATTTTTTCAGATTTACCACTAAAATTAAAAACCGAAACTAAGTTTCACGAAAAAAACATTTCGGACAAACTCTATAAAGATTACTCGAATTTTAAATACAATGTTTACAATAATCTTGTAGAAAACAATCCTGAGTACGATAAGTTGACATTATTTAAAAAATCGCAGAAATTTTTAGACCGACTGCTGTTTGTATTTTTTGCCGAAGATACAGGATTGGTTCCACCAAATGCCATTTCCAAAATTATTGAGCAATGGCAAACACTCATTTATTTGGACGAATATAAAACATTGTACAGCCGTTTTGTTAAGTTTTTTGAACATCTCGATAAAGGGCATAAATATAAAACCTACGATTTGCCGGCATACAATGGTGGTTTGTTTGCTGCTGACGAAATTCTCAACAATGTACAAATTGACAACAAAATCCTGAAAGACGGTGCACTGCTATTATCATCCTACGATTTTAGCACCGATGTTGACGTAAATATTTTGGGGCATATTTTTGAACATTCGCTTAACGAGATTGAAGAAAAAACCGCCGAAATTGCTGCAACCACTACCACAACAACAAAGGAATTCATTCCCTTGTTGTCAGTACATAGCGAGAAAAACATATCGAAACGCAAAAAGGACGGAGTTTTTTACACACCAAAATACATAACTCAATATATAGTAGAAAATACCGTAGGTAAGCTTTGTACCGAAAAACGTGAGGAATTAGACATAAGTGAAATTGAGTTTGACGGCTCTTACAAAACCAAAGGCAAGAAACTATCCGCCAAAGGCAGGAAGCTGTTTGACACTCTCGAAAACTACAAACATTGGCTACTTTCCTTAAAGATAATTGATCCGGCTTGTGGTTCCGGTGCATTTTTGAACCAAGCCCTTAGTTTTTTGATTGATGAACACAAGCATATCGATGATATTATAGCCGAACTTACGGGCGAAACAATCCGGCTGTTCGATACCGACAAAGCCATTCTCGAGAACAATCTATATGGAGTGGATATTAACGAAGAAAGTGTTGAAATTGCTCGACTATCGCTTTGGCTACCCACAGCACAAAAAGGCAGAAAACTATCGAATCTAAACAAAAATATTAAATGCGGAAACTCACTTATTGACGACCCCAAAATTGCAGGCAGCAAAGCTTTTGATTGGAATAAAGAGTTTCCTCAAATATTTAGCGAGAAAAAGAAAAATGCCTGGCACATAACCACAGCAACACATAATTCGAGATATTCGCAACGAATGTTCGATAATTATGTTAAAACCGGTAAAGCAATATGGCTCGATGATAATGACGAAATAATAATTACGAAAACCGTAGCAGAAATAGTAAAAGAAGATAAACTAAATGTAATAGAATATAATATCTGTAGCGACCATATGCACCTACTACTCGTTTGTGAAGAAGAAAAACTGACGAATATCGTAAAAAAAATAAAAGGTAGAACTGCAAGAGAGCGAAACAGAAACAAGGGGATTAATCCCCTTGTCCGCCAGGATGGCGAAAAATCCGTATCGGTCTGGACGCAAAAATTCGGAAAATCGAAGATAGAAAACGATGAATACCTGAATAATACGATAGAATACATCCATAATAACCGCATAAAACACGAACTGCCTAAAAATGAAGAAATAGAAAAAATAAAAACAGAATTCCTATGCACAAGAGAACACGCATTTAGAACCGAATATAATGGTGGCTTTGATGTGGTGATTGGAAATCCGCCTTATGTTGATATAAAAGCCTTACCTCCTGAATTAGTTAAAGGATTATTTAAATATTATGTTACAACTGAGAATAGAATAAATTTATATTCTATTTTTATTGAGAAAGCAAGAAGTATTGTTAAAGACAAAGGTTTTGTTTCTTTTATTAACCCTAATTCAATACTTGTTAATTCATCTTATAAAAAGATAAGAACATTATTGATGTCAGAAATGACTAAAATTATTAAACTTCCTGACAATGTTTTTATAGATGCAAAAGTAGAAACAATTATTTTTGAGTATCGCAAGAATTATTCAACTGAAATTGTTGATGTTATTGTTTATCCTAAATCAGAAGTGATAAATTTTGTTGATAATCTTCGAATAAATCAAATTGATAAGAAAATTTGGAAAGAGGATAAAAATAATAATTACAATATCTTTTTATCATTGGAACATATTGGATTACTTGAAAAGATAAAAAGACAATCTACAAATGAATTAGGAGATGTTTCAGACTTTTCACTTGGAATTACACCATATGATAAATATCAAGGACATTCTGAGGAAACTATAAAGAATAGAGAATTTCATTCCTTCACTAAAATAGATGAAATGTATAAACCTTTGATTACAGGTGAAAATATTATCAGATATGATGTAATCAATAAACCAAGTGAATATATTAAATATGGCAATTGGTTAGGCTCAATGCGTTCAGAAAAGTTTTTTACAGAACCTCGAATTATTGTTCGTCAGATTGTTTCTGGTAAGCCACCACGCATCTATGCTGGTCTTACAACAGAAAGTTTATATTTTACCCAAATTGGATTTGCAATAATCCCAAAAGATAAATCAACTCTAAAATTTGTATTAGCTTTATTAAATTCAAAATTATTAACCTATTTTCATAAATATTCTTACCTTGATATTGAAAAAGATTTATTTCAAAAAATATTAATTGCAAACTGTAAACAATTACCAATAAAGGAAATTGAACAGGAAAAGCTATTTCCATTCGACAATAAAGTTGAAGTCATTGTGAACAAAAATAAAGAACTTCAACGAAAGAAAACCAAATTTCTAAACAGGCTATCAGATAATATTGAGATATATAAAATGTCTAAAAAGATAGATTCTTTTTACGATCACGACTTCAAAACATTAGTATCTGAACTTAAAAAGAAAAAAGTGGCTTTATCGTTATTGCAACAAGACGAATGGGAAGAATATTTTATGTCCTATAAAACAGAAATTAACAATCTGCAAAGCCAAATTAATCAAACAGATGAAGAAATAGACCAAATGGTTTATCAGCTCTATGAGCTAACTGAGGAGGAAATTAAAATTGTGGAGGAGGGTGTTTGATGGATTTCGAATTAATGAATAGTATATTTTTGTATTATCAAAATGAGTTAGAAAAACGTAAAATAACTTTTGACAATGTATCAACATTTGATATAAAAAATTCCCAGTTTAATATTTGCAAAAAAGATATTATTGAGCGTTTAAAAATCAAATTAAGAAATAAAGGGAAATATAGTAAGTTATTGTTAAATCAACTTACTATTCATAAATGTAATTTTGGAGAAAAATTTAATGTAAGTGATGCCGAAGATGAAGCTTACATAGAGTTTTATAATTCATCAGAAATACTTGATATTATAGAGTTAATTGAAAAAGAGAATACTAATCTTTCAAATCAGTTTAAACATAAACCATTACAAGGATTATATAAATTTCATCATAATGCATATAGCGGAATAGGGTATTCACTATTAATGAATATAAGAAATTATTGGTTTAATAAACAAGGACAAATACATAAAAAAAGAAAAGCTGATTATAAAAATATTATAGATAAACATAAATTGTCAAAACATATAATAATGAGTAATCTCCACTCACAAGCTATTTATGGTAATGAAAGAAAATTGACAGGAGAATGGCTTATATATACAAGAGTTCAAGAGGTAAATTACTTTCTTTGTTTAGCTTCACATACAGAGGGTGATAATTCAATTTATGAAAATAAAATAAAGGAATGCTATAACGAATTTCCTGAATTAATGTAAAAATTTATTATGCAAAAAATCAACTCAGAAATACTATTATACTAAACAGAAGATAGGGAAATAATAATCCAAAATTGCCAAGCAACAATTTTTTCTCATATTTGTTAATTTTTAAAGTTTATTGATTGTAGAGATACAAATTATGAATTTAATTGTGAAAAGAAATTTTAATAATAAGCTGTCCCATAAGGGATTTTGTTCAACAAATTCTATTAAAAATGCAACAGAAAAATAATTTTACAAATAATAGTATAGTTTCAAATTTGAAAATTTTAAGCATTTCAATTCTGCTTATTATTATAAGTAGTTCCTACAACAAAAAGAGCTCAAATGTACCCACATCCTTTTCTCAAGATACTGTATGTATTCATGTCATAAGTTTTGCAACACCATCTCCATCAAAAAAGGGAAAACAAGTTTACGATACCATTGCACATTTTCCTACGGAAGGCGAATGGAGAAAGATTCTAATGGTACAAACCTTAAAATGTGATAGTTCGACGAAAAGAGATAAATACCCTTGCGGTGAATGGGATTATGAAACATCGACTATTGTTTATACATCGGAAGGAAATAGCTCCGAAAAATTTCGAATAAATAGTTTTATTACTCCTTACGGAAAAAGGTTAAATCTAACTGACAATGGTTGGGAATATATTTGGGATGTAAGCGATTATGCTTCAATACTCAAAGGAGATAAACGTATAGAACACGGAAACAATCAAGAACTTCACGATCTGAAATTCATATTTATTAAAGGAAAACCTAGCCGAAATGTTTTAAAAGTTGAAAACATTTGGCCTCAAGGGAAATACAAATACGAATATTTAGCTTTAGATTCTATTTTAAAAAAGAAAAAAATTGCCCTTATAGAAAATGCCAAAAGCTTTAGACTAAAAGCCCGAATAAGTGGCCATGGGCATTTTGGGCCATACAATTGTTGCGAATGGGATGAAAAAATGCATACCTACAGATTCTCGGGTGGAGAAAAAATCAATTGGACAGTTTGGAAAGACTGTGGTCATAATCCCATTCATCCTCAAGGAGGTACCTGGCAGTTTAACCGAGCCGGTTGGTGTCCGGGAACAGCAACTGACACCTATGATTTTGAAGTAAGCAATTTTGTGGATAACGACAGCTTATCTATTGATTATCAGATAGAAATGTTTGATGGTAATGGAGAAAAAAAAGGGAATTTTACTATGTCGCACCAATTAGTGAGCTATGGAGAATTCAATTTTAAAAGTGATGCAGCTATTATAGAAATTAAGTCCCCGAATAATGCTTTACGATATAGACGAAATGTCAGAGGAAATGATGGAACACCAATAATAAATGTTCGCAATGAAGGCACCTTCCCTATTAAAAGTATAAAATTTCAATATGGAATTAAAGGAGGTGAAACACAGCACTTTACCTGGCATGGAGCACTAAATAGTTTAGAAGAGGAAGAAATAATTCTAGCTCCATTAAAAATGAATGGTTTAAAAAACAGAGAACGCTTTTATATTGAAATTCAGACTGTTAATAATAGTGCCGATGAACAAATTTTAAACAATTATGCGGAATCGGTCTGGGACTTGCCAGTCTTTTTCCCAAAAGAAATAATTCTTAGAGTTTTAACAAACGACATAGGACGTGCACAAGAAAACAGTTATGTACTGATAGACAAAAATGGCTTGCTTGTAAAAGAGAGAAGCCAATTCCCTGAAAACACAGAGTTTATTGACACCTTAAAATTAAAATCGGGGCTATATACATGGATAATAAAAGACGAACAACAAGATGGCATGATTAAACATTGGTGGAATAGAAATAGTAATCCGGACAAAATAGGAAGAAACGGGAACATTCAATTTGAAAATCTTGAAGGGGAAATTATTAATTCACCTCCTTTTGATTTTGCAGACTATTATTCTTTTTCGTTTAGAGTAAAATGATATTGTGAAAGATTTGCATAATCCTTTTTTAAAACTATTATTAACAAAATAAAGAAGCATAAAGTGATGAAATTCTGACAAAAAGTAGGATTTTGTCATTTATAATTTTAGTATTCTGTTACTGAATAACTATGAGAAATATTATTTTTATAATAATCATATTCTTATTGTTTAGCTGCGACAAAGGAGTTGAAATTCTCTCCCCTGAAAAGCTCAATGATGGAATTAATGTATCAACTACTAATCAGCACAATATTGATTCTGTTCTGATAGCAAATCTTAATAATGACATCGCTAATGGTGAATTTGGAAATATTCATAGTTTTTTGGTCATGATAGACAATGAATTAATTGTAGAGCAATATTATAGAAGTGGAAGTAGAGATAAAATTCATTTCATAATGTCTGTTACCAAAGCCTTTACATCATTATTAACAGGAATTGCAATTGAAAAAGGATATATTGATTCTGAAGATCAATATATGCTTGATTTTTTTCCTGCTTATAAATCCAAAGAAAAAGATAGTAGAAAACATCAAATAACAATTGAACATTTACTCACAATGACTTCTGGTTTTGACTGGGATGAAACTACATATCCCATAGACGACCATAGGAATAGCGGATATGAAATAGAGAGAAGTGAAAATTGGTTAATAAGTTCACTTGATTTAAAAATGGACACTATACCAAGTACAAAATATGTCTATTGTGGTTCTAATTGTGTAATACTTAGCGAAATTATCAGAGCGACCTCAAAAAAGGATATTGCTGATTTTGCTGAAAAGTACTTATTCAAACCACTTGGCATAAAAGAATATAAGTGGTATAAGAAAAATGGGATATTTGAAGCTGGTGGTGGACTATATATCACTTCCAGAGACATGTTAAAATTTGGCCACTTACATTTAAACAAAGGTATTTTTAATGGCAATCGTATAGTTTCCTGCAATTGGATTGATCAAACATTTTCTCCTTATATTGAAACTGATAAACCAGGCTTTCATACCGGATATTACTGGGACATATTAAGGTCAGAGGATGGTTTGCTCGTCTATTTTAGAGGAGGTCGTGGTGGTCAGGCAATCTCAATAATTCCAGACTTAAATATGATAATTGTAATTACAGCAGACAACAGGAAAAAACCTCAATCCTTAGCACCATTGATGGAAAGGATAACAAGAATACATCAGGATTATAAATTAAAAACAAACAACAGCATAAAGCTTTAAATATAATGTCTTGTGCCACACTCCCATAGATGAGACTTTTGTCAATCACAAAAAAGAAATTCTTTAAATATAAAAAATTCAAAAAGAAAATTATTATACATTGTCCAAAATTTTCGCATAAATCAAATCCAGATTTGTCGATAAACTTATTGTGTTTGTCGATTACATTTTGCTAAACATTGAACCTGAATTATATTTGTATCAGTTCTTAATATATTTGATACATAAACTTTTTAAAGTAGGATAAAATGGAAGCAAGAAGTCGTTGGACAGAAAACAAACTGGAGGAGAGAATTGGTCTAATTGGTTCATCTTATAGTAATGCAGTTAGAATTGGTAGTATATCAGCAGAATATATGTGGTTGAGTAAATATTATCCCGACTATAACTTTTTCAAACAATCTATGATGTTTTTCGAAAATAAACCATTCGATATTCTAAAAATTGAAACCAAAAACGGAAAAACAAAAAAAGTATATTTCGACATTTCAAGTTTCTATAGCAATGTTTCTTAATAGATTATAAACCATTCAGGAAATATTAAACTTTTCTTGATAATTAAAACCAAAAATTATGAATACTGTAAAATCAATTTTAATTTTATCATTTCTGCTCATAAGCAGTATGATTTTTGCCCAAACCGGCGGACAAAGAGGTGAGCGACAAGATGGACATCAAGGTCCTCCACCAGTTCCAAATGAAAAACAGATTAAAGAAATGGTGAGCAATTTGGCTAAAGAGATTTCATTGTCAGATGAGCAGGAAGCTGAGATTTTAAAACTTCACACTGCACATTTTGAAACAGTCAAAAAGAAAGTATCTGGCAATACCCGACCAACAAGACAAGAAATGGAGACATTCAAAAACGACTTTGAAAATCAAATAAAAGCAGTTTTAAATAAAGAGCAAATCAAAGTATATGAAACATTTATGAAGAAACACAATGCTCATCATAAAAGGAAGCATTAGGTCATTTGTTAATTGTTAGTTAGATTGAAAATTGGTTGGGCTGTATTCACTTGAATACTCCCAACCTTTTTTTTATACAAATTAGTGCAATATCCCCAAAACTTGAACAAAATTCATCTCTTTGCCGGAATTAAAAGGAATTTGGGGAGGTATTATGAAGGACATATTTAGTAGATTTTTACTATGGATTTTTTGGCTGTGCAAAATTTAAAAATAAAATATAAATTTGGCACTTTTGAGAGTAAATGACTTTAGCATAAAATATTAAGGAATATGGAAGAAATCAGGCCGATAGCTATGCCCGGAACGCACGAAAGTTTTTACGGTTATTTTATGAAACAGTCGTTTGATAAAAATTTAAAAATATTAGATGTAGGTGCAGGACATGGAGCATTTACCAAAAGGCTGCACGATCTCGGATATAATATTTCAGCATGCGACTTATTCCCCGAAATATTCATGTTCGACAAAATTGAATGTAAAAAGGTAGATATCACTCAAAATTTTCCTTAGTAATTGTAAATATATTATTGCTACAACTACTTATAATGGTTTGATAGTATAATTCCAATCTTCTCCATGAAATTCATGTTTATATATGTTAATTTTTTTGAAATCTGATTTAGATATTTTAATCCCTGTTTCATAGAT
>JABHKC010000220.1 GCA_018692315.1 Bacteroidota bacterium
TAAAAACATCTCTTTTTGCGATATTTCTATTTTTTTCATTTGTCTAATACAAAAGCATTTACTGCATGAAAGAAAATAGAAATCTCATCAAAAATTAATTATTTTATAAAAATTGCCTGTTTTCTTAGAACCACTATATAGTCAAAATCAATTTTTTGTTTTAGTAAAGCCTTGAAATAGCAAACTGATATTTAATGTATTAACTAAAACTTTAGCAAATATATTTATGATAAATAAAAGCCGGAAATCACCAATTTAGATTTCCGGCTTTTTTCATTTATGAAAACGAACAATAGATTTGTTTTTTCTAAAAAATGTATAAGTTTATCTAAAATTTTAATTTTATAAATTATTGATAATGAAACGAATTGCAATTTTTGCGTCCGGTTCTGGAACAAATACTCAAGCTATTATCGAATATTTTGGGAATAAAAATAATATTGAAATTGCATTGGTATTATCAAATAAAAAATCGGCCTACGTTCTCGAAAGAGCAAAAAAATATGGCATTGAAGCTGCAACTTTCAGCAAAAACGATTTGAACAATTCAATGCGAATTATCGAAATTCTAAAAGAGAAACAAATTGACTTGATAGTTTTGGCAGGTTTCCTATTGTTAATTCCGGAAAGTTTGATTCGACATTTTCCACGAAAAATTATAAATATTCATCCTGCACTTCTTCCCAAATATGGAGGAAAAGGTATGTATGGAATGAAAGTGCATCAAGCTGTAATAGAAAATTCAGAAATTGAAAGTGGTATTAGCATTCATTTCGTAAATTCAAAATACGATGAAGGAGAATTAATTTTTCAGGCGAAATGTAAAATAGACAGCTCTGATAATCCGGAAAGTCTCGCAAAAAAAATTCACCAGCTCGAATACGAACATTTCCCAAATACGATTGAACAAGTTTTGAACAAAATTTAAAAATAGAATAAACCTATATTAAAAATTTCGTTCTGATAAAGAGTTATCAATTCTTCAAACTGTTCAATATTTTGCTTTTTCACTGGCTCTACCGGGGGAGCTTTAATTTTTAGAGGATCTACTGCAGTTCCGTTTTTATAAAATCTGAAATCGAGATGCGGACCAGTTGCTAAACCGGAGCTTCCAACATATCCAATCACATCGCCTTGCTTTACATAAGCACCCTGATTCATCCCCTTTGAATAGCGCGAAAAGTGCATGTAAACAGTTGTATAAATACTGTTGTGTTTAATTTTTAGATAACGACCGCCACCATTTTTTTGGTATCCCTTTTTAATGATTACTCCATCGCCAATTGCCAAAACCGGTGTCCCTGCCGGAGCGGCATAGTCTATCCCATGATGTGGACGGCGAATTTTCAAAACAGGATGAAACCGGCTGTTAGAAAATTTCGAGCTAATTCGCGAAAACCTTAGTGGCGCTTTCAAAAATGCTTTTCGTAAACTATTTCCATTTTCGTCGAAATAGCTCATAGTATTATCTTGCTCAAACTGAAAAGCATAAAAATCGGTATTCATATGCCTAAAAACTGAAGTGTAAATGTTACTTATTCCTACCGACTGACTATCAACAAATTGCTCATCGTAAAGTATTTTGAAAGCATCTCCTTTTTGTATTCCAAAAAAATCTATCGACCAGGCATAAATTTCCGATAATTCAATTGCTAAAACCGGATTTAAATTATTCTCTTTTATTGCATTCCAAAGTGAAGATTCAATTCTACCTGAAGCTGTTTTTCTTCGGGTAATTATTTCCTTTTTCTTCATAAAAACTTCTATTGAATCTTTTAAATCGAATACCACATAGTCGATTGGTGAATGTTCATAAACAAAATAGTGGAGTTGCCTACTACTGTCTTTTTTGCAAAATGCAGTATATTTCTGATTGAATTTAATTTTTCGAAGATCGAATATTCCTTTTGATTTTTTCGCAATTTTGTCAATTATAAAAGCCGAAATATCATATTTTGTCAAAATCTCAGACAAATTCTGATTTCTTTTTACAATTCCATTAAATATCTCAAATGAGTCTATTGGAATTTCATATTTATAAATTGTAGGTTTTGGTTCTTGAATTACTTGTTCATTTTCTATCTGTAAATCGAGATTTGTAATTTCACTCTCGTAAAAATAATAGCATAGCATGCCCAAAACTAAAGAAACAATCCCAATTGCCAGAAAATCCTTTTTCAAAATAAAATCCATTTTTTTTTAATATAAAAAGACAAGAACGACATGTTTATATTTCTGGTATGAAATTCTCAAAAAATATATGTGGTAGCAAAAAATCACACTTCGAAAATGACTGTTTTTCATTGAAAAATGCAATAATTAAAAAATAACTAAATTTGAAAATTATTAATTAAAATTAGAAAAAATGAAAATTTTAAGAAAGATAGTAATTTGGTTAGTAGCAATATTTATCATTGTTTTTGGAATAACATTTGCTCTTCCTACCTCGGTTTATATGGAACGCTCAATTACTATTAATTCTCAGGCAGAAATTGTATTCGACCAACTAAACAATTTTAAAAACATGCAAAATTGGTCTCCCTGGCACGATATTGATACCACAACTATTTATACATACAACGAAATTCCGGAAGGTGTGGGTGCAAGCTACAAATGGAAAAGCAATGACCCTAATGTAGGATCAGGAATGATGACTATTATAAAAAGCAAACCTTTTGAATATATCGAAACCGAGTTAGATTTTAATCGCGGAAACACTTCTTTAGCCGGATACAAGTTAGAACCTGCCGGAGAATACACAAAACTTATATGGTGGTTCGCCCACAATTTTAGCAGCCAATTTGAAAGATATATGGGATTAATTTTCGAAATAATGTTAGCCCCTGATTACGAAAAAGGACTTGAAAATATTAAAGAAATATGTGAAAATATGCCATCAATTGAAAAAACAAAAATTGAAATTACTGATTTCCCAGGACAACTTTATATCGGGATTAAAGATAAATGCCCCATAAGCGAGATCGGGATCAAAATGGGTGAATTCTATGGAGAACTTATGGGATTTGTTCAAAAAACCGGAATTCAAATGACCAAACCACCATTTTCGGTTTATTTTTCGGAACCAACAGATGTTATTGAATTTGCAGCATGTATTCCTATCGAAGACGAAATTAAGACCGAAGGTAGAATTATAGTTGGTAAAATTAAAAAAGGGAAAATGGCTGTGGCAAAGCATTTCGGAAACTATAACCAATTACCTCTTACATATCAATCTATAACAAATTGGATTATGGAAAATAATAAAACAATTGTTGGGCCTTTATGGGAAGAATATATTACCGATCCAATGGTTGAAAAAGACACTTCGAAATGGCTGACTAAGGTTTATTTTCCCATTGAATAGAGTATTTGGAGATATTATTTCAAATATTCAAATTATCATCTGTGAATCTGTGGCAATTTGTCCGCAAATAATTATTTCGTATAGTTCAAGATTTAATATTTTCTGGCAAAAAAAATCAAATATCAGAATCAATATGGTTCTAATCTTTTCCCTTTTTTTTATTTGAACAATTTAATTTATTGCAATTATATAAAATTGATTTTTGGATATAGGATTTTATGATAATTTCAATTCTCAAGATTCAGTTACTGATGAGTTGAACACTACGATACATATAATATGCTATTTTTCAATATATTAGAAAATATTTCTTCACTATAAATTCGCAGGCATTTTCAAATTAAAATATCTACATATGTATATTAAAATAATTTTTCTATAATTGTACTTTATTACTTAAATTATTTTATGTTTGTTTAAATTACTAAATTTTTAGTTTAACATGATTAAAAAAATACTTGTTGCAAACAGAGGTGAAATTGCTATTAGAGTTATGCGTTCGTGTCGCGAAATGGACATAAGAAGTGTAGCTGTTTTCAGCGAAGCCGACCGTTCGTCTATGCACGTGCGTTATGCCGACGAAGCCTACTTTATTGGTCCTTCACCTTCATCGGAAAGCTATCTTAAAATTGACAATATAATTGATGCTGCCAAAAAATCGAATGTTGATGCAATTCATCCCGGTTACGGATTTTTGTCGGAAAATGCTGAATTTTCGAAACGATGTAAAAAAGAAGGAATTATTTTTATTGGACCTTCGGCAGAAGTAATTTCTGTGATGGGAGATAAAATTAGTGCTCGTCAAAAAATGGTAGATTCAGGAGTACCTGTTGTTCCCGGAAACAAAGAATGTATTTCGAGTGCAGAAGAAGCGATTAAGATTGTCGAAAAGGTAGGTTTACCGGTAATGATAAAAGCATCTGCCGGTGGTGGTGGTAAAGGGATGAGGCTTGTTAAACAAATGAGCGATTTAGCTAATGGAATTAGAGCTGCGAAATCTGAAGCACTTGCTTCATTTTCTGATGATTCGGTTTATATTGAAAAATATATTGAATCCCCTCATCATATCGAATTTCAGATATTAGCTGATAGTTTTGGGAATACAATTCATCTTTGCGAACGCGAGTGCTCTATTCAACGCCGACACCAAAAAGTTATTGAAGAGACTCCCTCACCGTTGATGACTGCAAAACTCAGAGATGAAATGGGAAAACATGCTATTGCTGCCGCAGAATCTGTAGCTTATGAAGGTGCCGGAACTGTCGAATTTCTTGTTGATAATAATCTAAATTATTATTTTCTGGAAATGAATACCAGACTTCAGGTTGAGCATCCAATAACCGAAAGGGTTGTTGGAGTAGATTTAGTAAAGCAACAAATAAAAATTGCAAATGGCGAAAAATTGCAAATTACGCAAGAAGAGGTTTCGCAAAACGGCCATGCTATCGAATGCAGGATTTATGCCGAAGACCCCGATAATAATTTCATGCCATACCCCGGATTGATCAAACATATTACTGAGCCACTCGGTCTGGGTGTCCGCCACGATGGTTATGTTTACGAAGGTTATGAAATTCCAATGTATTACGACCCAATGATTTCTAAACTGATAATTTGGGCAAATACAAGAGAAGAAGCCATTAAAAGAATGAAGCGTGCATTATATGCCTACAAAATTACTGGCGTGAAAACCTCAATAAAATTTCTTGAACGTATAATGAAAACTCCCGATTTTGTGAATGGAAAATACGATACCCATTTCATTGAAGACAATGAAGATTTTCTTATGAAAGCGGAAAAATGTGTAGCCGACTGCGAAGATGTAGCAATTATTGCAGCATTCATAGATTATACTGATAAATTAAAACCTAAAGAAACCGGGAAGACAAACGAATCTACAAACAATTGGAAAGAATTTGGAAGACGTAAAAATATTCTACGACTTTAAAAATTAAACCAAAAACGCTATTTATGGGAAATAGTTTCATGTATGAAAATACATTTCGACTACAAATTTCCCTTTTTAAAACAAATACAAAAAACTTAATATTATGTCATTAGAAATAAAAATAGGCGATAGAATTGCACAAATAGAGTTATTGTCTCGGCAAAATAATATTGTGAAAGTAAAAGTAGATGAAAAAATTTATGACATTGATATTCTTTTAGTTGAAAGAGGAGTTTATTCAATTCTTTACAACAATCAATCGCACAACATAGAGTTCTGCGAAAAAGGAGATCCAAAAAAATACACGATTAATACCTACTTAAATAGCTTTGATGTTGAGATTATCGATGCAGAAACAAAATATATTCAAAACAGAAAATCTGGTTCCGATGAAGGTGGTGAAAATGAAATAAGTTCGCCAATGCCCGGAAAAGTTGTAAAAATTCTTGTTGAGGAAGGCGAAGAAGTAAAAGCCGGACAAACAGTAATTATAGTTAGTGCAATGAAAATGGAAAGCGAGTATAAAGCTGCAAACGATGGGATTATCAAAAAAATATTTGTTGAGGAAGAAGAAACTGTGGATGGTGGTCAGATTTTATTAGCAATCGAATAAAAAAACATTATTTTTAACAATAGCTGACAAACATTACATTAAACATTAATAATTCATAATTTATAATTCATAATTAACTATGTCATTATTAGAAAAGAAATTTGAGAAATTTGAAGAGTTAAACAAAACTGCCGAACTTGGAGGTGGTGAAGCAAGAATTGAAAAACATCATAAGGGAGGAAAAAAAACTGCGAGAGAACGAGTAAGCATCTTGTTCGATGAAGGTACTTTTGTAGAGTTAGACAAACTGGTTACTCACCGCACATTCGACTTTGGTATGGAAAAAAATCGGATATTAGGCGATGGTGTAATTTCCGGCTATGGAAAAATTGACGGAAGATTAGTTTATGTGTTTGCTCAGGATTTCACTGTATTTGGAGGAACTTTAAGCAGAGCTAATGCCGATAAAATAATTAAAGTGATGAAAATGGCACTGCAAAACGGTGCACCAATTATTGGTCTGAACGATTCGGGAGGTGCTCGAATTCAGGAAGGGGTGCAAAGCCTTGGCGGTTATGCCGACATTTTCTATTTAAATGTGATGACTTCCGGTGTAGTTCCGCAAATTTCAGCCATTTTAGGACCCTGTGCAGGAGGTGCGGTTTATTCTCCGGCTATGACTGATTTTATTATGATGGTGAAAAATAGCAGCTATATGTTTGTTACCGGTCCCGATGTAATAAAAACAGTTACTCACGAAGAAGTAACAAAAGAGGAACTTGGGGGAGCAATGACTCATAATGCTAAAAGCGGGGTTGCACATTTTACTGCCGAAGACGACGAACAAGCAATGATGATGCTTAGAGAACTGATGAGCTATCTGCCTTCAAATAATATGGAAGATCCTCCAATAAAAACATGCACTGATGATATTACGCGTGAGGACGAGAAATTGCAAACCATTGTTCCGGACGATCCCAACAAACCATATGATATGAAAGAAATTATCACAACAGTTGTTGATGAAAAAAATTTCTTTGAAGTACAACCTCATTATGCGCAAAATATAATAATCGGATTTGCCAGATTGGGTGGCAAACCTGTTGGGATAGTAGCCAACCAACCCGAGTATCTTGCCGGAGTTTTAGATATAAATTCTTCGACAAAAGCCGCAAGATTTGTTCGATTTTGCGATGCCTTTAACATACCTCTTATAACTTTCGTTGATGTACCCGGATTTTTACCAGGAACTACTCAAGAGTTTGGTGGCATAATTAAGCACGGAGCAAAATTACTTTATGCTTTTTCTGAAGCTACTGTTCCAAAAATTACTGTTATCACACGAAAAGCATACGGTGGAGCATACGATGTAATGTCGAGCAAGCACATTGGTGCAGATCTTAACTATGCATATCCAACTTCCGAAATTGCAGTAATGGGCTCAGATGGAGCAGTTAGCATTCTTTACCGTAACATTTCGGAAGAAGACCGAAAAGAAGCAGTTGAGAAATACCGCGACACATTTGCAAGCCCATATAAAGCTGCTGAGTTAGGTTATGTCGATGAGATTATTTATCCTAAACAAACACGCTTAAAACTTATTCAGGCATTGGATATGACTAAAAATAAAAGCAAATCGAATCCTCCTAAAAAACATGGGAATATTCCGCTTTAAGAATATCATTTGTTGATGAATTATGATAACTAATTAGCCGGATAAAGCAAAGTATCAGCAAGCTACATTTTTATTTGGCAGCCATGAAAAAAGTAGGATAGAATTACATTTTGGTAGCGTAAAAATACCCTGTGGGTTTTGAAAACCCGCAGGGTCTAATGCAAGATTCTA
>JABHKC010000221.1 GCA_018692315.1 Bacteroidota bacterium
TCAGCAGTTACCCATAAGTAAGAATAAGCCTGAGTTCCTCCGCTAACAGAAATGTCTATAGCTCCATCAACATTGCCGAAGCACGAAACATTAGTTTGTAAGTCTAAAGTTATTTCCAAAACATCGGGTTCGGTAACTACATAGGTTTCGGTTTCAACGCAATTTTGCGCATCTGTAATCGTAATATCATATGTTCCGGGTAATAAGTTAGAAATATCCTGACTTGTTTCAGCAGTTGCCCATAGGTAAGAATAAGCCTGAGTTCCTCCGCTAATAGAAATATCAAGAGCTCCATCTACATTGCCGAAGCAGGAAACATCAGTTTGTAAGTCTAATGTTATTTCCAGAATGTCGGGTTCGGTAACAACAAAAGTTTCAATGGTTTCACAATTTTGTGCATCTGCTACAGTAACTGAATAAGTCCCTGCCATTAGTCCGGAAATATCCTGACTTGTTTCAGCAGTTGCCCAATAGTATGAATATGATTGTGTTCCCCCAATGACAGAAATATCTAAAGCTCCATCAACATTGCCGAAGCAAGAAACATTTGTTTGAGAAACTAAGGATAGCTCCAACACATCAGGCTCAGTAATTACGATGCTTTCTGTATCGGTACAATTTTGTGAGTCTGTAACCGTAACATCATATGTTCCGGCAGCCAGGTTAGAAATATCCTGACTTGTTTCAGCGTTGGCCCAATAGTAAGAATAAGCCTGAGTTCCTCCGCTAACAGAAATATCAATGGCTCCATCCATATTGCCGAAGCAGGAAACATTGGTTTGTAAGTCTAAAGTTATTTCCAAAATATCGGGCTCGGTAACTACAAAGGTTTCGGTTTCAACGCAATTTTGTGCATCTGTAACCGTAACATCATATGTTCCGGGTAATAAGTTAGAAATATCCTGACTTGTTTCAGCAGTTGCCCATAAGTAAGAATAAGCCTGTGTTCCTCCGCTAACAGAAATGTCTAAAGCTCCATCAGCATTGCCAAAGCATGAAATATTGGTTTGTAAGTCTAAAGTTATTGCCAAAACATCTGGTTCGGTAACAACAAAAGTTTCAGTGGTTTCACAATTTTGAGCATCTGTAACTGTAACTGAATAAGTCCCTGCCATTAGTCCGGAAATATCCTGGGTAGTTTCGGAATTCGACCATAGGTAATTATAATCGGTTGTTCCGCCCGAAACGGAAATATCTATTGCTCCATCAGTATTGCCAAAGCATGAAACATTGGTTTGCTGGTCAAGAGAAACAATCAAATCATCGGGCTGCGATATTACTACATCATCAGTAGCCATACAATTAAAGTTATCAGTTATTGTAACTGTATAAGTTCCGGCCAAAAGATTTGAAGCGGTATTCGCAATGCTGCCATTCGACCATGAATATGTGAAAGGACTAATGCCTCCACTTATGGTAGCTATTGCCGAGCCATCAGCCAGACCATTGCAAGATGGCTCGCTATCTAAACTTGCCGTAACTACTACGGTACAGAAAGCGGTTGTGAAATTATGTGGTCCCACCCAATTACTGAGCGAGCCTCCTCCACAATCTGCCCTGACGTACCAATCGTAAGATGTACCTTCACCCAAGGCTGATAAAGTGTATGAATTTGTTGAAATTCCTGAAACCACTGTTCCGCTGCCCTGGCTAAATCCAGGTGCTCCATATTCAATTTCCCAGCTTGTGGCTGTTCCGTTTTCAGTCCAGCCAAGATCGACTGAGCTTGCTGTGATGTTAGTTACGGTTTGAGATGATGGATTGGAGCAGCTAGCTATACCTCCAAAGAAATAAGCAGAACCGGCATAACTCTTAGTATTAACACCAGCGGCATCTTCTGATTCATACATAGCACCAACAATCGCATGATCTCCTGATATTGATACGGACAAGCCAAAATAATCATAAGCTGCCCTGTCGCTTGCTACAATTTTTTCTGTCTCTGTCCAGCTTGCTCCACAATCATTAGTTTTATAGATATAAGCAGAACCTGCCTCACTTAAAGTATTAGCACCCGAGGTATCTTCAGATTCCAGACAAGCACCAACAATGGCAAAATCTCCTGATATTGAAACAGAAGTACCAAATTCATCCCAAACTGCCCTATCACTTGCAACAATTTTTTGTGCCTGAGTCCAGCTTGCCCCGCCATCAACAGTTTTAAAGATATAAGCAGAACCAGCATCATACGCATAATTATTCCCATTGATATCTTCATCTTCATAATAAGCACCAACAATTGCATAATCTCCCGATATTGATACGGAATTACCAAAATTATCACCGGCTGCCCTGTCACTTGAAACAATTTTTTGTGCCTGAGTCCAGCTTGCCCCGCCATCAGAAGTTTTAAAGATATAAGCAGAACCGGCACTACCCTCAAAATTGTTACCCGCGGCATCTTCATCCTCATAATAAGCACCAACAATTGCACAATATCCCGATATTGATACGGAATAACCAAAATAATCACCGGTTGCCCTGTCACTTGCAACAATTTTGTTTACCTCAGTCCAGGTTGCCCCGCCATCAGCAGTTTTAAAGATATAAGCAGATCCGGCACTACTCATAGAATTGTTACCCGAGGCATCTTCATCTTCATAAACAGCACCAACAATTGCATAATCTCCCGAAATTGATACGGAAATACCAAAATTATCACTGGCTGCCCTGTCACTTGCAACAATTTTTTGTGCCTCTGTCCAGGTTGCCCCGCCATCAGATGTTTTAAAAATATAAGCAGATCCGGCACTAGTTGCAGTATTTCCGCCAGTGGCATCTTCATCTTCATAAACAGCACCAACAATTGCATAATCTCCCGATATTGAGACGGAAGAGCCAAATTTATCATAGGCTGCCCTGTCACTTGCAACAATTTTTTGAACCTCTGTCCATGTTGCCCCGCCATCAGAAGTCTTAAAGATATAAGCTGAGCCGGCAGAACTAGCATAATTGTTACCAGTGGCATTATGATCTTCATAACTAGCACTAACAATTGCAAAATCTCCTGATATTGATACAGAAAAGCCAAAATAATCAGAAGCTTCCCTGTCACTTGCAACTGCTTTTATTATCTCCTCCCAGTCCTGGATATCTGAAACATCCTGACAAGGGGTTGCAAATGTATTCGGTCCTATCCATGCACTACTATTACTTCCATCACAATTGGCACGTACGTACCAGTCATACATACCATATGATAAACCTGTTAAACTATATGGGTTTGATGTAAGCCCTGAAATTGTAGTTCCGTTGCCTTGTATAAAACCTGCCACGCCCCACTCGATATCCCAGCTTGTGGCTGTTCCATTTTCTGTCCAGCCAAGATCGGCTGAGCTTGCCGTGATGTTAGTTACAGTTTGATTGCTTGGGTAGTCACAAGTCTCCGGTGTTGGCTGATTGGAGGGGTTATTGGTTGATGAACTAATATTGTGATGTGTAGAACCGTAGTTAAACTCACAAACATGCACACGATAATTTGTTAATTCAAGGAGCCCTGTTACGGTAACAGAAGTTCCTGTTCCCCTGTAAATACAGAACCAGGGTGAAATGCCTATCTGGTCGCCATCCTGAAGTGTCAGGCCGGTATTATAAGTTACATTATCAAGCGGCAATGCTGTTCCGCTTGTACCAACACTCATGAATACAACACAACTATCTCCATCACCTCGTGTCCAGCTAATATCCATTTGAGTTCCCTGAACATTTGAAAAACTAACATTAGTGGCCTGAGTAACGGGAGCTGTTACATTTGTGGTAAATGTTGCGGGCCCAACCCAGTTGCTGCTACCAGGCCCACAATCAGAGCGAATGTACCAGTCATACATAGTACCACCTGCTAAGCCTGTTAAACTATATGGGTTTGATGTAAGTACTGAAATTGTAGTTCCGTTGCCTTGAGTAAAACCTGCCACGCCCCATTCGATATCCCAGCTTGTGGGTGTTCCGTTTTCAGTCCAGCCAAGTTCGGCTGAGCTTGCTGTGATGTTGCTTTCTGTTTGAGATGATGGATCGCATGTAGTATCTAAGCCTCCATAGATATAGACCGATCCGGCTAAACTCATAGTATTACCACCCGCGGCATCTTCAGCTTCCCGATAAGCACCAACAATAGCATAATTCCCTGAAATTGAAACGGACGAGCCAAAATAATCATAAGCTGCCCTGTCGCTTGCTACAATTTTTTCTGTCTCTGTCCAAGATGCCCCGCCATCAGAAGTTTTAAAAATATATGCAGATCCGGCATAACTCTTAGTGCTACCTCCCGCGGCATCTTCATCTTCCTGATAAGCACCAACAATTGCATAATCCCCTGATATTGAGACGGAATAACCAAAATAATCAGAACCTGCCCTGTCGCTTGCTACAATTTTTTCTGTCTCTGTCCAGCTTAGCCCGCCATCAGAAGTTTTAAAGATATAAGCAGAACCGGCAGTACTCATAGTATTACCACCTGAGGCATCTTCAGCTTCCCGATAAGCACCAACAATAGCATAATCACCCGATATTGAGACTGAATAGCCAAAATAATCATTAGCTGCCCTGTCGCTTGCTACAATTTTTTCTGTCTCTATCCATGTTGTCCCGCCATCAGAAGTTTTAAATATATATGCAGAACCGGTAGAACTTATAGTGTTAACACCCGAGGCATCTTCATCTTCAGAATAAGCACCTACAATAACAAAATCCCCCGATATCGAGACGGAATAACCAAAATAATCTTCAGCTGCCCTGTCGCTTGCTACAATTTTTTTCGTCTCTGTCCATGTCGCACCGCCATCTATAGTTTTAAAGATATATGCAGATCCAGTATTATTCATAAGGCTACCACCCAAGGCATCTGAATCCTCATTAGAAGCACCAACAATAGCATAATCACCCGATATTGAGACGGATTTACCAAAATAATCAGAAGCTGCCCTGTCGCTTGCTACAATTTTTTGTACCTCTGTCCATGTCTCACCGCCATCATAAGTTTGAAATATATAGGCAGATCCAGCAGAAACCATAGGATTACTACTCGTGGCATCATGATCTTCCTGATAAGCGCCAACAATAGCATAATCACCCGATATTGAGACGGAATAACCAAAATGATCATCAGCTGCCCTGTCGCTTGCTACAATTTTTTGTACCTGCGTCCAGCTTGCCCCACAATCAGAAGTTTTGAAGATATAAGCAGAGCCGGCATCTGATATAGAGTTCCCATCAGTGGCATCTTCATCTTCCTTATATGCACCAACAATAGCATATTCCCCTGATATTGATACAGAATAGCCAAAATAATCAGAAGCTGCCCTGTCACTGGCAACTGCTTTAATTATCTGGTTCCAGTCCGTGATATTTGAAACAACCGGACAAGGGATTGTGAATGTGAATGTATATGGGCCTGTCCATGCACTATAGTCATCACCTCCGCAATCGGCACGTATATACCAGTCGTAAGTTGTGCCGTCTGTTAAACCTGTAAGTGTGTATGGGTTTGATGTAAGCCCTGAGATTGTAGTTCCGTTGCCTTGTATAAAACCTGCCAGGGCCCATTCGATATCCCAGCTTGTGGCTGTTCCGTTTTCAGTCCAGCCAAGATCGGCTGAACTTGCGGTCATGTAGCTTTCTGTTGGAGATGATGGATCGGGGCAAGAAGCATCTATGCCTCCAAAGAAATAAGCAGAACCGGCATCGGACATAGTATTAGCACCCGCAACATCTTCATCTTCTGTATAAGCACCTACAATAGCATTATTCCCGGATATTGAGACTGAGAGGCCAAAATAATCAGCAGCTGCCCTGTCGCTTGCTATAATTTTTTCTATCTCTGTCCAGGTTTCCCCGCCATCAGAAGTTCTAAAGAAATATGCAGAGCCGGCACCATCCATAGTGTTACCACCCGAGGCATCTTCATCTTCGCCATAAACACCCACAATAGCATAATCCCCCGATATTGAGACTGAGAGGCCAAAATAATCAGCAACTGCCCTGTCGCTTGCTACAATTTTTTCTGTCTCTGTCCAGGTTTCCCCGCCATCAGAAGTTTTAAAAATATAAGCAGAGCCGGCACCATCCATAGAGTTACCACCCGAGGCATCATCATCTTCCTGATAAGCACCAACAATAGCATAATCCCCCGATATTGAGACGGACTTGCCAAAATAATCATCAGCTGCCCTGTCGCTTGCTACAATTTTTTCTGTCTCTGTCCATGTTTCCCCTCCATCATAAGTTTTAAAGATATAAGCAGAACCGGCATTACTCATAGTATTACCACCCGAGGCATCTTCATCTTCATAATAAGCACCTACAATAGCATAATCCCCCGATATTGAGACGGAGCTGCCAAAATAATCATTAGCTGCCCTGTCGCTTGCTACAATTTTTTCTGTCTCTGTCCATGTCTCCCCGCCATCAGAAGTTTTAAAGATATAGGCAGAACCGGCATAACTCATAGTGCTATAACCCGCGGCATTTTCATCTTCCTGAAAAGCGCCAACAATAGCATAATCACCTGATATCGATACGGAAGAACCAAAATAATCATAAGCTGCCCTGTCGCTTGCTACAACTTTTTCTGTCTCTGTCCAGGTTTCCCCGCCATCAGAAGTTTTAAAGATATATGCAGAACCAGCAAAAGATTTATAATTACCGCCCGTAGCATCTTCATCTTCCCGAGAAGCTCCAACAATTGCATAATCTCCCGATATTGAAACAGAATAGCCAAACCAATCATCAGCAGCCCTGTCGCTTGCTACAATTTTTTGTACCTGGGTCCAGCTTGCCCCACAATCAGAAGTTTTAAAGATATAGGCCGATCCGGCATTACTCATAGTATTACCACCAGCGGCATCTTCACCGTCTTTAATGGCACCTACAATAGCATAATCACCTGATATTGAGACTGACCTGCCAAAATTATCAGAAGCTGCCCTGTCGCTGGCAACTGCTTTTATTATCTGGTTCCAGTCCGTGATATCTGAAACAACCGGACATGGGATTGCGAATGTATTTGGGCCTGTCCATTCACTACTATCACCACCTCCACAATTGGCACGTACATACCAGTCGTAAATTGTGCCGACTGATAAACCTGTAAGTGTGTATGGGTTTGATGTAACTCCTAAGATTGTAGTTCCGTTGCTTAGTGTGAAGCCTTCCAAGCCCCACTCAATATCCCAGGTTGTGGCTGTTCCATTTTCTGTCCAGCCAAGCTCGGCTGAGCTTGCGAAACAGTTTGTTGCTATATGGGATGATGGTTCGGGGCATGTAGCAGGTACGCCTCCAAAGATATAAACTGAGCCGGCATCAGACATAGTATTAGCACCAGCGGCATCTTCATCTTCATAATAAGCACCTACAATAGCATTATCCCCTGATATTGAGACTGAGCGGCCAAAATTATCATTAGCTGCCCTGTCGCTTGCTACTATTTTTCTTGTCTCTGTCCAGGTTTCCCCGCTACTAGAAATTTTAAAGATATAAGCAGAGCCGGCACCATCCATAGTGTTACCACCAGCTACATCTTCATCTTCGACATAAGCACTAACAATAGCATAAGCACCTGATATTGAGACTGACCTGCCAAAATTATCAGAAGTTGCCCTGTCGCTTGCTACAATTTTTTCTGTCTCTGTCCATGTTGCTCCACCATCAGAAGTTTTAAATATATAGGCAGAACCGGAAGAACTCATAGTATTACCACCTGTGGCATCTTCATCTTCAGCAAAAGCACCAACAATAGCATAATCACCTGATATTGCTACGGAATAGCCAAAATTATCATTAGCTGCCCTGTCGCTTGCTACAATTTTTTCTGTCTCTGTCCATGTAGCTCCGCCATCAGAAGTTTTAAATATATAAGCAGAACCGGCTTTAGATTGATAATTACCACCTGTAGCATCTTCGTCTTCCTCATTAGCACCAACAATTGCATAATCACCTGATATTGAGACGGACTGGCCAAAATAATCATAAGCTGCCCTGTCGCTTGCCACAATTTTTTCTGTCTCTGTCCATGTTTCCCCACCATCAGAAGTTTTAAAAATATAGGCAGAACCGGCAGTACTCATAGTGTTACCACCCGAGGCATCTTCATCTTCATAACAAGCGCCTACAATAGCAAAATCACCCGATATTGAGACTGACCTGCCAAAATTATCAGAAGCTGCCCTGTCGCTTGCTACAATTTTTTCTGTCTCTGTCCATGTTTCCCCGCCATCTGATGTTTTAAAGATATATGCAGAACCAGAGCTAGATAATGTGTAACCACCAAAGGCATTTTGATCTTCAGAAGGAGCACCTACAATAGCATAATCACCAGATATTGAAACGGAATAGCCAAACCAATCAGAAGCTGCCCTGTCGCTTGCTACAATTTTTTGCACCTGCGTCCAGCTTGCCCCACAATCAGAAGTTTTAAAGATATAAGCTGAGCCGGCATAACTAGCATAATTGTTACCAGCGGCATCTTGATCTTCCTGATAAGCACCAACAATAGCATAATCCCCCGATATTGAAACAGAATGGCCAAACCAATCATTAGCTGCCCTGTCGCTTGCAACTGCTTTTATTGTCTGGTTCCAGTCCGTTATACTTGTAACAACCGGACATGGGATTGTGAAAGTATTAGGGCCTGTCCATGTACTACTATCAACACCTCCACAATCGGCACGTACATACCAGTCGTAAATTGTGCCGACTGCTAAACCTGTAAGTGTGTATGGGTTTGATGTAACCCCTGAAATTGTAGTTCCGTTGCCTTGTGTAAAACCTTCCACGCCCCATTCGATATCCCAGGTTGAAGCAGAACCGTATTCGGTCCAGCCCAAATCTATTGATGTAGCTGCAAGGTTTGTTTCTGTTTGGTTTGCGGGGTAGGAACAATCCGACAGTTGCTGATTTGAAGGATTATTTAATGCAGAATCACTATTATACAATATTGAGCCATTGTTAAATTCACAAACATGCACACGGTAATCTAAGCTTGTAAGTCCTGTAATAGTCAGAGAAGTTCCTGTGCCTCTGTAAACACAAAACCAACCTGATGTTCCAATCTGATCACCATTTTGAAAATCAGCATCCGGTTCATAAAAAACATCATCTACCGGTGATGCCGTTCCACTTGTTCCGGCAAGAATAAACACAGTACAGCTATCGCCATAACCACGTGTCCAGTTTATATCCATCAGTGTTGGTTGCAAATTGGCAAATGTAATATTTGAAGCCTGAATAATCGGAGGAGCTAATAAAAACTCATCAGCACCAATATCAGGATTTGATGCATCGCGAGCTTCGTTATCAATATCGGTGGTAATTGCCGCAATAGGTGTTGCTGCACCATCGCAAGCCGAGCTGTTTATATGCAAATTGGTATCGGAATAGAAAAATGGTTCTGCCGATACTGAATTTGCATCCATTGAACTGGAGGTTTGTAGAGCACTCAAATTGGCACAATCTGCTCCCCAATATGCTAAGTTTTCACCAAAAGAAAAAAGTAGGTTATAATCGCTGTTTGTAATGTTTGTAGAGTTTCCTTTGTAAGCATAACCTCCATCTATCTGTTTAGTATTTGCCAAAATATTATTTAATACTTCAATGTTACCGCTATAATAAACATATAGAGCAATCCCATTATCGTCATCTCCATCGGTAATATTCACCGAATTGTTGTATATCCCACAATAATGTGTATTAGATAAATAAATTCCATAACTACGATAGGTTGAGTTGTGAGTTGAAACGAAATTATTGTATATCATGCTTTCGCTGCCTGAAACTCCATCGCATTGATAAAAATATAATCCATAATTGTAACTTTGAGCATATACTTGTATTTGATTTGCAACAATTCTTAATGTATTATCGCAGTATTTAGCATAAATTCCATATTGATTAGTATAACCTCCGCTTAGTTTTGTAGCTATATTATTTCCTTCAACAATAATTTGGTCTTGATTTGTTAAACGAATTCCTCCATTATAACAGTTTGAAATGTTGTTGTTTAGGATTTCGTTACCGGTTCCGTTACTGGAAGCATCATCAAAATAAATTCCAAATGAGCCATTATAGAGGTCATTATCAGAAATTACAATATTGTTGTTAGCTGCGTAAGAATATATTGCGGATATAGAATTATCGCTGCTACTTGTAAGAACTCCATTTATCGAATTACCAGATATTTCAATATTGTTGCTACCGGCCACTAAATCGAATACTCTTCCATAAGAATAGCTATTACTTGATGTTGCAGTAAATATCAAGTTTTTAAAGCTTAGATAGTCTGCTCCATCCAGTTGAATAATATAATTATTTTCAGAACCTGTTATGTGGTACATTATAACAGGCGATGCATTCAAGTCTGCTTCAAAAGTGATAGTATTTGTAGCAGATTCACCCGTAATTTCCTGAATACTAATTTGTTCGACAAATGTATCGGTTCTCAGCTTAAAAACTATCGCTCCGGAAACACCAAAATATGTTAGTGCATTATTTGCATCGGTAATTGTCTCGTAATCGGGATTAGTACCTCCAATTGTGTATTGTCCGGCCAGCGACATGGTATCGGCCCAAACAAACTCATCGGCACCTATATCTGGATTTGTTGCATCTCTTGCATCTCCATCAATATCGTTGGTAATTGCCGAAATGGGACTAGCTGCACCATCGCAAGCCAGACTGTTCGCGTGCAAATCGGTATTGGAAACAAATGCCGGATAAACAGATACTGAATTCGCATCAAGGCTACTAACCGATTGCCAATTTGATAAAGATGTACAATCATATGACCAAAACCCAAGATTATCGCCTTTCGTAAATAAGTTATTGTAATCGCAGGAATTTATTCCGGTAGTAGAATTTGTATATATAGCATATCCGCCTGATGTTTGGGTATTTGCTAAAATGTTGTTTTTTATATCAAGAAATGTACAAGAATAATCATATAAGCCTCTACCATTGTCAGCGCTACCATCATTAATGTTTACAGAGTTGTAAAATGTATATATATAATTGGATTCATATAAGTACATACCGTAGCTTATATCCGAAGATCTGCTACAGGAAATGAAATTATTATTTATGTTTACTTCATTTGATTGTGAACCATCGACATTATCTAAATATAGACCGTAGTTTTCGTTAAGTCCATATACAGTAATCCTATTTTTTGCGAAAACACAATCCCATTTGCAATAAGCTGCATAAATTCCATAGTTCGTATTAATACCCAAATTGCTGCGTGCAGTTACGGTATTTGATGAAACATCAATAGCATCCTGATATTTAAGATAAATACCCTGATAGCCAAAATCCACAATTGTGTTATTTGAAATTACATTTCCTGATTCCACATCGCTAAAGCTATTTCCTTCAAAATATATACCGTATGAACCAGCATTTATTGTATTATCAGTAATTGTTATATATTCATTGTTTGTTGAGCTTGCAGAATGAATTATTGCATAATTATAGCTACTACTATTGGTTGACGTTCCATTCAAGGTATTCCCATCAATTGTAATATAGTTACTTTCATTTTTGAAATTAAAAACAGTTCCATAATTTGAGCCTGTTTTAGTAAATGTAATACCATAAATATTGAGATATTCTATTCCATCGAACTCAAAAATATAGTTATTGCTGCTATTTGCCGGATAAGTAACAACCACATTAGCCGATGCCTCGGGCTGAATGGTTATAGTTTTCCATGAATAAGAGCCTGAAATAGCCTGCAAAGAAATCTGTTCTGTATAAGTTCCTTCCCTTACATTGAAAATTACTGGCCCAGAAATGCCCAAAAGGTCTAAATCATATTTAGCAGCTGCAAAGCTTTCAAAATCGGGATTCGTGCCTCCAATAGTATAAGTTCCTGAAAGCTCCGTAGCTACATATGTAAACTCGTCGGCCCCTATATCCGGGTAGGATGCATCTCTTGGTTCGCCGTCAATATCGGTGCTAATGTCTGGCATTGGATTTGCTATACCATCGCATTCACTTGAACGAGCATGCAAATCGGTATTTGAAACAAAAAGAGGATTTACTGAAACTGAAATGAGATCAAAGCCGGTATAGGCTCGCCATTCTGACAGATCTGATCTATGAGTTTGGTAGAAGGCAAAATATGAACCTGCAGAATAAAGGTTGTTAAGATTGCATACAACAATATTAGAAGAACCATATTTGTAAATAGTATATCCACCGGTTGCCGAAGTATTTGCCAAAATATTGTTTGCAATTCTAATATTACTGCCATTAAACACATACAATACTTTACTACTTGTATTTCCACAGGCATTATTGACAGAATTATAATATGCATTAACATAGTCGCTACTAGAAATCTTAAATCCCGTACTAATTCCGGTTGAATTATGGCAAGAAACAAAATTATTATAAACCATAATTTCGTTTCCGCTTGAACCACTACAGCTATAAACAGTTAGTCCGCTATTTGTTGAACTTCCAAAAACAAGCACTTCATTATTAGCAATAGTATTACCATTATCGCAATACCCAATATCTATTCCTGTTTGAGTATCATTAGCACCATTTTCCAATGCTTCTACTGTGTTCGATGAGATGTTAATGGCATCGTTGTAATAAACTACAATACCCCTGTAGTGGAAGTCTTCTATATGATTATTGATTATTTGGTTATTAGTTTCCAGATTGCTTGCATCCTTGCCGTAGAAAGAAATTGATATACTCCCATTGAAAATTTCGTTGTCCTGAATAATTATATTATTGTTCGATGTTCCATCATAAGAGAAAATGATCGCTGATTCATCTCCGGTATTAGTAGTAACAAGCCCGTTTATGGTATTTCCATCAATATTGATATTATGGCTTTCATTAGCAAAATCAAAAACTCTTCCGTAAATAGTTCCGTTTGCGGTAAATGTAAGGTCCTTATAGGTAATAAATTCAGTATTATTAAACTGCACAATGTAGTTATCCGAAGCTGTAGGTGAGAATGTAATTATCGGGTTTGCAGAAGCAGATGCCTGGAATATGATAGTATCTGTAGCAGAAACTCCTGGAATTTCACCTATAGAAACTTGTTCGGTATAAGTTCCATCTTCTATATTGAAAATAACAGGTCCGCAAACACCATAATTCATTAAATAGGAAACGGCTTCATTCAGAGTTAAAAAATCTGCCGAAGCTCCACCAATTATATAGTTTCCGTTTAATGCAGTTTGTACACCTATAAAACTCAAAGTGTCGTTTGAGGTATCACCATCTGCAGTATTGTTTGGTAAACTTGTCCAAATATTTATATCGTAAGCAGTTACACTATTAAAAGTATAGTTTCCAAGTGTAACCTGAACACTGGCGGCAGAAGAAATTGTAGAGCTATAAGTTACCGGAGATTGAAGCAGGCCATTTATCTCCCAATTTACAACAAGGCTGTTTATTGGGTTTGAGCCAAGATTTTTCACTTCAACAGAAATACTTGTATTTCCAGGGCAAAAAGTATCCGGAATCATCGCCATAACACTGGCATCGTTCAAGTACATTGTAAACTCATCTGCACCAATATCCGGATTACTTGCATCTCTTGCCTCGCCGTCAATGTCGTCGCCAACTACAGAAAGTGGAGTTCCGGCATTGTCTATTTGACTTGAGGTAGAATGTAAATCGCTAGCAGAAAAGAATACCGGATCAACAGAAATTGAATTGGCATCTCCTCCAGATGCTGTTTGCCAGCTTGCCAAATCAGTATAATCATTAATATCCCAATTAACCAAATTTGTTCCATTTGTAATCAAATTGTTGTAGTTGTGATTTGCAATGGTAACTGAGTATAAATAAATTGAGTATCCTCCATCTATTGTTTGTGTATTTGCAAGTATGTTGTTTACTATTTCATTGTCGGAACAGGTATACATTGATAATGCTTTACCATTGTAATTGCCATCAGTTACATTCACCGAATTATGATAGATTTGAATATAATCTGAATTCTGACAGTAAATACCTGAGCTGTTTGAAGTAGAGTTATGGCAAGAAATAAAATTGTTTGATACCTCAAATTCAAGTCCTGAAACTCCTTGACAACCGTACATATACAATCCATAATTAACAAGTGTGCCATGCACTTGAATAAAGTTTTTTGAAACTTTCGTTGCCCACTTACATGAACTTAAATTTACTCCAGACTGATTTGAATATCCGTCGGTTTCACTGGAAACAATTGTATTACCTTCAATAAGTGGTGAATTTTGATATTTCAAATATATACCAATATATGAAAACTCGGAGAAAGTATTGTTTATAATTTCAGTTATATATTCATAATTTGAGCTACTACCCCAAAAATACATTCCATAAGAGCCATTGTTAAAAGTATTGTTTTTTATAACTATATTAGAGTTCGTGGTGCCTGATGCTGAATATATGATTGACTCATCGCTGTTAGTCGAGTTAGTTTCAACACCATTAAGAATATTTCCATCAAGGGTAATATAGTCACTTCCACTTTCGAAGTGAAAAACTTTTGTACTTGAACCTTGGGCTGTGAAAGTCATATTTTTAAAAGTGATATAATCTCCACCATCGAATTTGACAAGATAGGAACTATTTCCGGGTGAAGATGTAAAAATTACCTCTTCTGTGCCTTCCGGCTGAAAAGTGATAGTATCGGTGGATGATGTACCATCTATTGAAGAAAATGAAATATACTCATCGTATGTCCCGCCTTCGATATTAAACACTACCGGGCCACAAATGCCTACGTGGTTTAAGACACTAACTGCGGAAGTAAAATCAGCATAATCGCCTGAACTACCAATTGTGTATGTTCCTGAAAGCTTTGTTGCCTGATTATCTATGGTATATGTATCATTCGATGGATCTTCATCGGCAGAACCATTCGGAGAACTTGACCAGGCAGAAATTGAATATTGTGAATTTAAAAATGAATGTGTACCGAGTTCGATAGTAGTACTTGCCCCAGAGGATAAACTCCCTACATAATAATAAGGTGTTTGGCTAACACCATCCACAGACCAGTTTATTGTTGCAGACGAAAGAATATCTGTAGAACTAAAGTTTTTCAATTCTACTTTAATTGCATTTGTTCCTTGACAATGGGGGCTATTAAGAAATGAGATAATTCCGGCATCGTTTGCAGGTGGTGGAGTTACAGTTTCAACTAATATATCATCTATTGCCATATCGCTTGAAGAGCTCGAACCCGTAACACCCTGAAATCGTAAAATGCAATTTGAACCTGAATAAGAAGACAAATCTATGATTGCTTGTTGCCAGGAGTTCCCTTGATCGCCAGATTTTGACCAAATCTGGTTGTATGATGAACCTCCATCGGTCGAAATATAAACATAAAGCGAGCCCATATAATAACCATACATATGATACCAAAATGAAAGTGTACTACTTCCATTTAAGTTAAACGACGGAGATTTAAGTAAAGCTGTCATATAATAGCAACTACTTGATTCTGTATATAGGTATTTTCCACTACCGGTATGGTCGCTACTCGGCCCTGTATAGGATGAAGGAGTTGAACCGGAAATCGGGCACCAATCTTTATTATCGCCTGTTTCGTTTGTCCAACCATTCTCTAAATTACATATACTTGTGCAATATGTATATCCAGAGTAAAAGCTATCAAAATCTTCATTCAAAACAGCGGATGAACTAACTAATATATCATCTATTGCCATATCGCTATAATCGGAAGGACTTGTAGTTCCCCTAAATTTTAATCTTATATTTGAACTCCCGGCATAGCTGGACAAATCTAAAGTAGCCTTTTGCCATGCGTTTCCCTGATCACCTGACATATTCCAAATCTGGGTATAACTATAGCCACCAGTGTTTATATAAACTGTGAGTGAACCCATGGAAGAACCATACATATGATACCAAAATGTTAGTGTACTACTACTACCAGCTATTTTAAACGATGGAGAGTAAACATCTGCGGTTTTGTTATAACAGCTACTTGATTCCATATATAGGTATTTTCCGCTACCGCTATGGTCGCTACTTGGTCCGGTATAGCTTGTGTAAGTTGCACCTGAGTACGGGACCCAATCTTGATAATCGCTTGTTGAGTTTGACCAATCATTCGATAAAGTGCTTGTACTTGAGCAAGCTGTATTACCTGTTGTAAAACTGTCAAAACTTTCACTCAAAGCACTATTAGAAACTGTAACTGATATATCATCTATTGCTATATCGCTATAGTAGGAAGAACCTGTTTCACCCTTAAATCTTAAACACACATTTGAACTCCCGGAATAGCTGGACAAATCTATAGTAGCTTCTTGCCATGAGTTTCCCTGATCGCCTGATTTATACCATAGCTGAGTATAAGATGAGCCGCCATTGGTCGAAATATAGACTGTGAGCGAACCCATAGTAGAACCATACATATGATACCAAAATGTCAATGTAGCATTACCGGATAAACTAAATGACGGAGACTTAAGATATGCGGTTTTGTAATAACAGCTACTTGCCTCAGTATAAAGGTATTTTCCACTACCGGTATGGTCGCTAGAAGGTCCTGTGTTGCTAGAACCCGTAGAACCTGAACGTGGACACCAATCTTTATCATCACCTGTTTCGTTTGTCCAGCTATTTGTTAAAGTACACGTACTCGTGCAACTTGTTCCTCCAGAGGTAAAACTATCAAAATCTTCACTCAGAACAACTGTCTGAGCTTCAACCGCTTGTATTGCACAAAAGTAGCAAAGGAATGCAATACCAAAAATAATTCCTTGTAGAATTTTTGAACTTGTAGATTTTCTTTTCATAATTTTTTGATTTAATTGTATTTTAATATTGTTAAGGCTAAATTTTCATTTATTAGATTTTTACAATTGAAAATTGACATTTTAATATAGGTTTCGAAATATTTCTGTTTTCTTTTTTTATATTGACTCATGTTGAATGTGCTATAAACATAAAAATCAGATTATTAAGTTACTTTTTTTTCTATCTACAAAAAAAATAATATTTCTTAAGGTTCCCTTTCTCAGGTATTTTTGTTAGTTTATTCAATAAATATATAGATACTACGCTTATTTTCAACACAATCAATAAACTCATATTTTCATATTTTAAATTAACATCAATAAAGGCCTAAAATAATAATAATAATTTTATTTTTACATATTTTTAACAAATAAAATAGACAAACGAATCATTTTTCTACACGAAAAGGCATATTCAGTTGATAAAGATATTATCAGGGCATCTGACCTTTATGGCTTTGGAATGATGTATGGCAACATGAAAAAGATAATTTCCCCTCTACGAGGCTTTAATTAGTGGTTTTAAGAAAACGTCAATAACTTCGTTATACTCGTGTTTAATAAAAGTCATTTACAAAAGTAAACTCCTGTTATTAAACACTTCACAAGCCTTGTTCTTGTCGCTTTCTTAAAAACCACCTCAGAAATAGTAGGTTTTCTTAGATACACTAATTAGGTTGAAATATTATTATTACCATAGGTTCATCCCTCTGGATCAAATATATTCATGAAATCCAGAAGATTGATATTATTGTAATAATTATTTATGCATCTGATACTAAGCTCTGTAGGAGCGATATTATATTTGAAACAATGTTTCGTGCGTTTACCCTGTGAAATGATGCCGATCTGTTTAATATAGTCAAATAAGCATTGTGAAATTAACTATTTTTTCAATCTTAAAACTCACAATATTGTCTAATCCAAAGCTTTGCATCATGTATTTTGAAAAAAATACTTAACTTGTTGTCTAAAATATTGGGGTAATTATTTTTCAGGTTTCATAACAATTCCCATATTTTTCTTCCCATCAATAATAACATTCAATGGAGTTGAAAAACGAATATGACGAATAAACTCATCTTCAAATTTAGCTTTTATATTAGATAAAAAGTCTAAATCGTAAATTCCATCATTAATGTAAGGATTGATTGTAAAATAGCCAATTCTAAAGGAGGTAATATTCTGAAAAAAGTGAGTCCCTTGACTTGGGTCTATTCTATAATTTTGCAATCCGGATTCAACAATAAGTTTTGCTTTCGAAATTTGCGACCATTTCACAGGAATTCCCAACCAATGATCGGACGAGCCCCATCTTCCAGGACCAACTAGTATATAGTTTTTATTTTCTTTAATAAATCTATCGTTTATCTTTTCTATATGCTCAACAATTTTTTCACTTTTAGAAGCCTCAAAGGATTCAGGTTTTACATAGACTAAATCGCATAAATCGCTAATTTTTCCATTACCAAGAGCAGAATTTGAATGTATTATTTTATTTACGTCTGGAATATTTTCAATGTCACAATCAATAATTTCTTCATTTTCAACAATTGGTCTAATTTGTAAAAAATTGAAAATCCTGGGTTTTCCTTTGGGAGTATCCAAATTTACGGCAAATTCTATTTCTATGGGGCAGTTCATTTCTTGCTCCCCAATTTTTAAGAGTGTTTGCAAAATCTCGGCAAGAGGAAAAACATTGTGCTTCAGAATATTAGAAAAGGTTATTAGTTTTTTCCCTTCATATATTGTCCCTTCTCTGATTATTCCGTTCTGAAAATCGTAGGTTGAGGCGATATCTTTTAATGACTTATCTTTTTCGGCTTCTTTAATTCTGAGTTTTAGTAAATTTACACCATCGTCTGTGGAGGCTTTGAAACTCGATTGGTCTAAATTCAGGGCATAAAAATTCTTTTGAGTACTTTTCAGGGTCATTTCCGGCGACGATAATTGCAATACTTTTTGTGGGAATTTTGGCGAAAACCGTATTGAAGTCCCGCCTTCAACTATAGTTTTCCCTAAACCAAGAGCTATATTTGCAATTCCATCATCGCTTGTTTCGGGCTCTATGGGATAAAAATTTAGCGACCGAGCTACTCCCGAAAAACTTGGATAGAATCTGTTTCCATACTTGTTGCCACAAACTTCCTGCAAAATAATACTCATTTTTTCTTCATCGATGACATTAGTTGTTGCTGAAACATATGATCTACTACTTTTAAAAAATACTGAAGCGTAAACACATTTTATAGCATCCGATAAAATTCTTATCATAAGTTTACTATCAGTTTCGATAAAGGGAAGCATATATGTAGAATATACTCCTGCAAACGGCTGATAGTGTGAATCTTCTAATAGACTGGATGATCTAACGGCGATAGGATTTTTCACTACAGAAATAAATGCATAAAGGTCTTGATGTACTCTGCCCGGAAGTTTTGCATCTACAAAACATTTCAGGATTTGCTCGTCTGAGATGCCAGAATAAGCAATTTCGTACAAATTATTACTTTCCATAAAATTATCGAAAATATCACTGCAAAGAACTACAGTTTGAGGAATAGTAATATTTACTCCTTCAAATTTGTCGGATAGTTTGTTTTTTGTAATAATGGAATCGATAAAAGCTAATCCACGGGCCTTTCCTCCAAGTGAACCGTTGCCGATTCTTGAAAAAATCTGATACTCGTCGAAATATCTCTTATTGAACTTTGCAATAACTCCTCTACCTTTGGTTTTTCTGAAAAGGGAAATAGTGTCTAACATGTACTCTCTGATTTCTTCAGCATCTTGAAAATCAGATTTGGAAAGTATTTTAAAAACTGAACTAATATAGAATAATGCTCTTGCATTCAGCCATTTAGAAAAGTGGTTGTTTGAAGAATGATACTCGATTGAACGTGCTGGAATTTTTGCAATAATTTGCTGAAAGCTATGCAAATTGTTTGCACGGGCTATTTCTAACATACTGTCGGGGTCGTAAAATACGAAATCGCCAAATGCCAATTCTCTTATTAAATAATTTCGTATATCGATTGACAGATTTTTCGAATATTTATAAATAAATCCTGCTCCAAGTTTGCGAGCTATTTCTTCATATGATTTATCGGAAGATTGTAAAATAACGGGCATAAATTTATCATCTTCTTTCACTTTTCTGCAAAACCGAATCCCTGCATCTTTATCAATTTTCCCACTTCTACTGAACTCAATATCTGAAATTATGCCCAAAAGACTATTTTTATACTTGTCATAAATTCTGTTTGCATCTTCATAATTTGTAGCATGTAAAATTTTCGGACGGCCGCGCATTCTCAGCATTTTTTCATGATCGTTCAAACCTTCCTGCATAAAGCGTTTCGATTGTACAAAAATGATTTTATAAACATGTGGAAGATAGCTCGAATAGTACCTAATTGAATCCTCAACAAACAAAATCACCTGAACACCAATTTCTTCAACATCGTGAACTAGGTTCATTTTATCTTCTATGAGTTTGATGATTGCCATCAAAATATCGGCATTGCCAAGCCAGCTAAAAATGTAATCGATGGTAGATAAATAGCCACTGTCAATTTTTTCTATTAGCTCTTTCGAGAAATTTGTAAGCAAAACTATTGGTAAATCTATGTTCTCCTGCTTAATTTCTCTTGCAATTTCAAAAACCTCTTTATTTCCTACTCCCAACATAATTATAACTAAGTCGATGCTATCTTCGCTTAAAATTTTGAAAGTTTCCTTAGATGTATGAGCAAGCAAAAAACTCGGAGGATAACGTAGGTTTAAAGAAACATATTCGTTAAAAATTTGTTCGTCTATTCTGCCATCTTGTTCAATCAGGAATGCATCGTATTTACTGCTAATCAACAATACATTTTTAATTCTTTTTCTGATGAGGAGGCCGAAATAGATGTCTTTCATGTTTGATAAAGAAGGAGCCGACTCGTGTTTTATTGTTTTCATTACATTAAATTTGGATTCATTCCTACACCATATATTTTACCAAAAAATAGAATGCGAAATCTGATACACAGTTTCATTTATTACGACACTAACTCATATTTCGTTTTCATTAATAAACCATCCTACAGTTTGGAATGAATTATCCCAAATCAACCAGATGTTAAATTGTAATTATTCTTTCATAATGTTTTACTTTCTAAATTTCCTGACAAATTCCTCAACTTCTTTTACACCACCTTGATAGACAAGGTAACCGTTATAGGGTTCTCTTTCAGTAATTTCATCGTTAATTGGTGCAAGCATAATATCTTTTACTTTTTCCAATCTTTCAACTCTTTCGAATTTTTTCCCGCTTTGTTTTTCTTGCTCGCTTACCATTCCAAGAGCCCAACCTAATTTCACCCATGCTACTTCGGGTAGCATATTTCCAGCAGGAATTACTCCTTTTGCCATCATATCGCGTCCAGTATCGTACACAAACATATGCACATAACCCCAAATAGTTTGCAGTGTCATATATATTGCAACTCCTTTTTTTGTAGCTCGTTCAATTGCCGGATACAATTCTTTATTTACATGACCAAGTCCGGTTCCGACAATCACAATTCCTTTATAACCCATCTCAACAAGCGAATCCATAACTTCAGCTTTTATTTGTGGATAATAATAAAGCATAGTTGTTCTTTCTTCAAAATAAGGATAAATTTTCACATCACGATCTTTTCGCCTGTGGTTATATTTTTCCTTTAATGGCTTTACAGAGTTTCTAGTAACGGTAGCTAAAGGAGTATCACCGATTGTTCTGAAAGTTGAGCGATAAGAAGAGTGCATCTTTCTAACGCGTGTTCCACGATGTAAAAATCCGTATTCGTCAGATGTTGGACCAAACATGCAAACCATAACCTCGGCAATATCTGAATGTCCTGCTGTGTATGCACAGTGAATAAGGTTGAGAGCAGCATCGGATGAAGGGCGGTCTGAAGAGCGTTGCGAACCAACCAAAACTATTGGAATTGGAGGGTTTTGAATCATGAACGAAAGTGCAGCGGCTGTGTGGTGTAATGTGTCGGTGCCATGCCCAATCATTACCCCTTGAATTCCATTTTCAATTTCTTTTCCTATGGCAATTGCTAATTGTTTGTATTGGTCTGGACCCATATTTTCGCTAAAAACAGCAAAAACTTTTTCTGTTGTAAGATTACAAATATCAGCAAGTTCCGGCACTGCTCCATATAATTCGCCAGGCGAAAAAGCAGGAATTACTGCACCTGTTCGGTAGTCTAAACGCGAAGCAATAGTTCCTCCGGTACCAATAAGTTTAACTTTAGGAAGTCCTTCGGTATAGGGGAATTCTTTTTCAGGAATTTTATAGTTTGCTTTTTTATATCCTGTTTCTTTAATATCAGTTACGGTAGCAATATCAATTCCTATATTATAACCTGTTGGAATTTTTACCACAATGTGCTGGTCATCGTCGTTTTCGGCTCGTGGAAGTACTGTTCCCTTAAAAATACCTCGTGAGGTTTCGAACTTTGCTTGTCCCCAAACACGTACATTAAATTTCTTTAACATTTTGAGGCTTTCGCCTTTATATCCTTGAAAAAAATCTTCAGCCATCACTTAATTTTTTATTTATTTTATTTAATTGAATATTGACAATTCATGATTCTCCCGATATCTATCAGGATTATAATTCCTTTTTGATTTCTTCAAATAATTCTTTTAGCGAAACATTCCCGATTGCCTGCGAATGAATTTGCCCCATCAACCAGTTGGCTGTAACACCTTCATTTTTAGAGATTCTAATATCTTTAAATTTCTCTTTAAGAAAATCTATAGGAGCAAGCAATTCTTGTTTTGTGCGTTTTTTAAACTTTAAAATGGTGAGTATCGATTCAAAATCCATACTAGGATGTTCAAAAACTATGGGTAGCATCCTCTTAGCATATATAGGCTCAATATTGTTTTTAGCAAGATAATTGAATATGCCATAAACTTTTTCATAAGTAAAATCCGGATGTTTCGACATCCGTCCTTCGATACTTTTTAGAGTGTGCCCGAAAAATGTTCCAATAAATCTCGCATTAATTTTTAGCTTGGAAGAAATTCTTTCGATTAAAGGTACAAGGTTATTTCTTAAAATATAAAAAAATGTATCCTCAGGAATTTCCCATTTTTGCATTTGTGCATATCTTTCCGATATATCAATAGGGATATTCTTACGTAGATTTTCAATATAATCATTTTCTAAAGGAATAGGTGCTGAATCAGTATCGGGGTACATTCTATCGGCTCCGGGAAGAACCCTTTCAAAAATTGTTGTACCATCAGCAAAAGATTTTCGTGTTTCGTTTGGAATGCCTGCAAGAGCCATCTGACACCTTTCTTCTATAGTTTCCAGAGCTGTTTCTATATCGTCTTTAGGTCCCCAGAAAATTATCTGAGCATCGTTTTTTCCTGAATTGAAAATATTTCTGATATTTTTGAAATCCGATTCTTGAAAAATTTGTGTAAGTTCCTCTGAATGAATCATATTTGGTTTTTCTATGCAAGCAATTACTTTAAGCCTGTTTGTTATTTCATCGGCAAAGATCTTGTCCGGTTGAGTAAAATGAGATAAAGCTCCTTTGAAATTTGGTAGATTTACAGCATAAATATGATTGCGATTCTTTTTTGCAAAATTAAGTTGTTCACACTCAGATTCGAACATAGCAGAATCAATTTTTTTATAATCAATTTTCCAGTTCTTGGGATTCTTGATTTTTTCTAAGAGTTTGTCTCTCATTCGTAGCAAAGCCCACTGCCGGAAAGCTTCGTTATGAGACAATTCAGGTATCCATTTATTATGTGCCACGCCTTTAATTTCAACACGTGTTCCTCCTGCACAACTAACATTTACGTCTTCGCGGCCAGCACCCATTCCTACTCTAACTTTCTCGGTACTTCTATTGAGAAATCTAATATACTGTGCTGCCTCCATCAATTCGTCCGGCGTTTCACAATCTGGGTAGGTTACAGTTTCTATCAAAGGCATTCCAAGTCTGTCGGTTTTATAAACACGCGTGTGTCCAACATCTGAAATTTCCCTACAAGAATCCTCTTCAATGCTCAATTGAATGAGTCTAACTTTTTTGTTTTTTAATTGAATTTCTCCTTCAACTCCGAGAATGGCTGTTCGTTGAAAACCGGTGGGGATGCTGCCATCTAGATATTGTTTTCTAGTAATATGTACTTCGCCAACAATATTTAGTTTCGAGAGAATTGAAATTTCCAATGCTTTTTCGAGTGCCTCCCGGTCAATTTTGAAAGGAGGTGTATCATCAACTTCGTAAGTACAGGCTGTCTTATTGTTTATTCTGTAAACAATTTCTTTTTTAGTTTTAAATTCCATCAATGCCGTTCCGTCATATTCGCCAAGCTCGCTTAATGTGGGTCGCATATGACGAATTACCTCAGCATTATAATCGTCGTTTTGGTGGTAAATTCCGGCAGGACAATGACAAAAAAGCTTCCTTTTAGTATCTAATTGTTGATGAACTTCTAAGCCCGACATAAAGCCTATTCGCTTATAATCCTCGTTAGCAGCATCTTTTCTACTAAGATATCCTATTTCCTTTCGGGAAAGCTGATAGTTTGCCACAGCATCAAATTTCTTTTCCATATTTCAATTTAATAGTAAGAAATGAACATTTTCAATAAAAAAGCTCAAAAATAATTATTAATTGGGAATAATATGATATGAATTATTAATTGTGGATTATAAATTGTGATTTGTTAGTTTTTGCAAAATATACGTTTGAATATCTGACTTGTTATTTTACAATTTAAGCTGAATACCAATTTATATGATTTGAGAAGTAATAAGTTTGCTAAAGTTAATCGCATGAATATCAGGTCTGATAATCACGAAACTAATCGGGACTATCAGTTCTGTTCATTAAAAACAAGTATTTTATTTTTATGACAAATACAATTCGAAAAATACAAAAGTAATAATTTGCATTTTGCATATATAATTATTACTTTAGCTGAATAATTTACATTGATTCGAAAATTAAAATAAAGAAATTATGAAAACAAAAATTTCTACTTTTTTAAGCCTATTTTTTATTACTACAAGCCTTTTGGCACAAATAAATCAGGAAATTCAATATGAATGGGCTGTTAACTTTGGCGGAACAAGTGATGAAGTTGCAAAATCTATTGCAATTGATCCTTCCGGAAATATTTATACTGTTGGGAATTTTGAAGGCACAGTTGACTTCAACCCCGATCCAACGGGAGTTTTTAACCTTACTTCAAATGGATATACAGATATATTTGTTACAAAAATGGATTCTTTGGGCAATTTGTTGTGGGCAAAAAATTTTGGTGGTAGTTCAAATGATTATAGAAGTTGCATTGCGATTGATACGGCAGGATATATTGTTATCACAGGGAAGTTCTATGGAACTTCAGATTTCGACCCCGGAGTTGGAACTTTTAATCTTAGTTCAAATGGAGCTACGGATATTTTTGTTTGCAAATTAAGCTCTTCAGGATACTTTATTTGGGCTAAAAGCTTTGGAAGTTCTAATGAGGATTGGGGAAATTCAATAGAAGTAAATACTGCTGGAGAAATTTATGTTTCCGGAATATTTAACGAAATTGTTGATTTCGATCCCGGAGTCGGAGTCCATAATCTTATTGGTACTTATGCCAATTTTATACTAATTTTAGACGCATCAGGAAATTTTGAATGGGCAGCCTACCTTAGTGAATATTCAAATCAAATGTTTAATCTATCTCTTGATCCATATGGGAACATATATGCAACCGGACTTTTCGATCATCCTCATGATTTTGACCCTGGACCTGGTGCATTTTATTTGCCCACCTCCTCAAGTTTTTACGATTTTTTCATCATAAAATTTGACAAGTATCATAATTTTAAATGGGTAAAATCTATCGGCGGTTATTATTTTGGCAGAACATCAGATATTGTGGCAGATACGGCAGGAAATGTTTACATCTGCGGGTATTTTGAAGGAATGGCAGATTTCAATCCAGACTCAAGTTATTATTATTTAAATTCAAATGAAGGAGAATATGCTGCTTTCATTTTAAAATTGGATAGTTCCGGGAGTTTTGTTTGGGCAAAACATATAGTCGGAACCTCTGATGTTTACGCTCATTCAATTGAGTTGGATAACAACGGAAATATTTATATAGCTGGCAATTTTGAAGACACAACAGATTTCAAGCCCGGAACCGGAATTTATAATCTTACTACAAGTGGAGGATCAGATTTTTTCATTTTAAAACTTGATGAAGCCGGCAATTTTTTCTGGTGCGAAAGTTTTGGCGGAACTTCAGATGATTATGCATACTCCTTGCATGTTGATTCTATTGGAAATATTCATGTAGCCGGAGCATTTGAAAACACTGTCAATTTTGACCCGGGTGCAGGAGTTTCGAATATTACATCTGCCGGAAACAGCGACGCTTTTGTATTTAAACTTTCTCAAACTCAACCTCTTATAGCAAATTTTTATGCCACCGACACATTATTTAATTTTGGCGACACAATCAAATTTTATGAGATCTCCAATGCCGAGCCAAATTCCTGGTATTGGGATTTTGGCGATGGCACATTCGACAATATTCAAAATCCGGCACATGTCTATCAAAGCACAGGCACATATTCAGTTACATTAATTGTTTCTGACGGAACGAATATTGATACCTTAATTAAAACCAACTATATTGATATAATCGTTCCTGCAAGTACTGAATCAGAAGTACCCGAATTTGAATGGGTACAAACATGGGGAGGATCTGATAATGACGTAGGCAAACAAGTTTTACTCGATACCGATGGCAATGTGTATATTATTAGTCATTTTAGAGAAACTGCAGATTTCGATCCCGGTGTAGGAGTCTCAAATTTAACATCGGTTGGAATGTATGATTATTCAATATCAAAATTTGATAAGTCCGGCAATTTTATTTGGGTAAGAAGTTTCGGTAGTAGTGCAAATGATTATTATAGCTCAGATATTGATTCATTAGGCAATGTTTATACAGCCGGTTTTTTCAATGGAACATTCGATACTGACCCGGGCAGTGGGGTTTATAATCTCACTTCAAGTGGAGAAAATGATATTTTTATTCATAAAATTGATTCGTCGGGGAGTTTCCTTTGGTCGAAAAGAATTGGAGGAATTCTAAACGATGGCATTCAAAGATTACAATTAGATGCCTCCGGAAACATTTTAGTATCGGGCTATTTCAACGGAACAGTCGATTTTGATCCGGGTTTTGGCACGAATTATCTTACTGCAAATGGAAGCAACTCTAAGTTCATTTCAAAATTTGATTCTTCAGGCAACTTAATTTGGGCATTGGACAAGGGCACACAATACGATTTTTTAAACAATAGTGATGCTCAGGGAAATATTTATTTCTCTGGCATTTTCGAAAATACATTTGATTTTGATCCTGGCCCGGGAGTCTATAATCTTACATCAAATGGATCTCAGAATATGTTTATATCAAAATTTGATAATAACGGAAACATTGTTTGGGCAAAATCATTTGATGGAACAGGCAATCAAATGGGAAGGCTTGTAGTTGATTCAGAAGGAAACATTTATGCTACAGGACGATTATGGGGAACTACAGACTTGGATCCTGATACATCCGTATATACTCTAAGCTCAAATGGAGAAGGAGATGTTTTTATCCTAAAAATGAATGCATCAGGGAGTTTAATCTGGGCAAAAAATATGGGTGGATATAATGGCGATTATTCTTATTCAATTGCACTGGATGCGGACGAGAATATATATACTACGGGTACTTTTGGAGGTGGTGTACAGATTGCAGACTACGACCCCGGACCAGAAGTTTATAACATTATAACAAATGGAAATCATGACCTTTTTATCTCAAAATTAGATTCTGGTGGAAATTTTGTTTGGGCAGTAAGTATGGGAGGTGTCGGTGGAGACGATTGTGGGAACGATATTTTTGTTGATAATGCCGGCAAAGTTTATGTTACCGGAATTTTTGAGTATAATGTCGATTTCGACCCAGGTCCAGGAGTAGCAAATAGGAGTGCCAGTGGTCCATATGATGCTTTTGTTTTAAAACTTTCGCAAAAACTAAAAGCACAATTTGTCGCCTCTGAGACAGAAATTTTTATTGGTGATACTGTTCAGTTTACTGATTTAAGCAATGGAAATCCAACAATCTGGTTTTGGGATTTTGGTGATGGAGTAACTGACACAATCCAGAATCCAATTCATATTTACCAAACTAATGGCACATTTTCAGTTTCTCTAACAGTTTCGGAAGGTACAAATGTCGATAGCCTTCTCAAAGCAGATTATATTTCTGTTAGCCATCTGCAAGCCAATTTCATTGCCTCAGACACTATGGTTGCAATTGGAGAAACAGTTCAATTTGCTGATTTGACAGCAGGAAATCCAAGCAGTTGGTTTTGGGATTTTGGTGATGGTAGTACGAGTACTTTGCAAAATCCAACCCATTCCTACCAAAATTTAGGAAGCTATACTGTTACGTTAATTGCTACAGATTCGGTTTATACAGACACCCTTACAATATACAACTATATCGTTGTAAGCGATTTACAGGCAAATTTCATGGCTTCTGCATCATTAATTCCATTAGGCGAAACAATCAATTTTACAGATCTAAGTACAGGCAACCCTATAAGTTGGCTATGGGAGTTTGGTGATGGGACCACAGCAAGCATTCAAAACCCTTCACACATCTATCAAGACACAGGAACTTATACAGTATCTTTGATTATTTCAAATGGCATGTATTCCGACCTGTTTGTTTTGGTGAATTACATCGTTGTCAGTTCATTGAATGCAAATTTTGAAGCATCCGAAACCATCAGCCACATAAATGAGACCATAAATTTTACAGATTTAAGCACTGGAAATCCAACAAATTGGCTTTGGGATTTTGGTGATGGAACTATAAGTACAGCACAAAACCCGTCGCATACATTTCAATCTACCGGATTTTATTCTGTTAAGCTCGCTGTTTCCAATTCATTAGAAACCGATTCTATAGAATTCATGAACTATATTGAAATTATACCCATCACATTTCCATACGGTTGGTTTTACTCTATCACAAGTACCAGTCATATAATCATAGTTTCGAGTAGCACAGAAATTTCTATAAATAATATTCCTATTGAAAATGGCGATTATATAGGGGTTTTTTACGATTCGCTCAATACATTGGCTTGTGGCGGATATCTAATGTGGGAAGGTTCATCTACTGTAATTAATGCCTGGTACGAAGACGAAGGTTATGACGGTTTTGCAGTAGGTGAAGAGTTTAAATGGAAAATCTGGGATGCTTCAAAAAATATCACCTATGATGCCAATGCCGATTACATGCCCGTTCCGCCAATGACCGACCAACAATACTTTGTTTTAAATGGCTCAAGTGGTTTAGTATCATTAACTGCATTAGATTCTCAAATAATTGATTTGCCTTTGGGATGGAGCATTTTTTCAACATATATAAATCCTTTTTATCCAGATATTTCTGACCTTATGGCTCCAATTATTTCCGATATCGAAATGGTCAAAAGTGGAACTGGCTTAGTTTTCTGGCCGGCATTTTCTATTAATCAAATTGGTGACCTTACTTTAGGCCAAGGATATCAGGTAAAAACTTTAAGTTCAACAAACCTTATTGTTTATGGTAGCATTTGTGAACCGATAATTACACCGGTTTCTATAAATTCAGGCTGGAACCTGATTGGCTATTTAAGAACAAGCCCCTCTCCTATCGACAGTATGTTAAGTTCTATAGTAAATGAAATTGTTTTAGCAAAAAATGGTTTCGGATTGGTCTATTGGCCAATATATGGAATAAACAACATTGGAGATATGATTCCGGGCGAAGGCTATCAGGTGAAGATGACGAATTTTGTTAGCTTGACTTATCCTCCAAACTAATTGGGATTTTTTTAATAATCATTACCAATTTATTAGGAGGCTAAAACAATATAATAATTTTTATTATTACCTTAGCTGAATAATTTATTACGTATTTTCTAATTAATGAAATTATGAAAACAAAAGCTCTTATCTTTTTATGTATTTTTTTAATTACTACAAATCTTATTGCCCAAGAAGTAGATTTCGAATGGGCAGTAGGTTTTGGAGGACAAAGCCAAATAACTGTCAATGATGGCATTACTGACATTGCTGGTAATGTATATATCACTGGAGATTTTCAAGATACTGTGGATTTTGATCCGGGACCTGGAATATATAATCTTGGCACGAATGGATATGACGACATCTTTGTTTCTAAGTATAATTGCTCAGGAAGTTTTGTTTGGGCAAAAAGCATAGAACAAAGTGACGGCGAAGGAGCATCTCTTGCTATTGACTCTGTTGGAAACATTTATATTATAGGCTCTTTTAGTGGTACAAATATTGATTTTGATCCAGGACCCGGTGTTTATTATTTAAGTTCGATTTGGTTGAATGATATCTTTGCTTTAAAATTAGATTCTTCTGGTGGTTTTCTATGGGCTAAAAGTTTTGGTGGCAGTACATCTGATGGTGGTCGTTCAATTGCAATAGATAATTTGGGAGATATTTATTTGTCAGGCTGGTTTAATGATACTGTGGATTTTGATCCTGGTCCGGGAGTGTATAATCTAATAACAGGTTATTATGGTTATGATATGTTCATTACCAAGCTTGATTCTTTAGGAAATTTCATATGGGCTAAATCTATGCTTGGTGTGGGTGATTTCAGTGCCTACTGTTCTGACTTAGCTATTTGTGATAAAAATTTTCTTTATATTATAGGGGCTTTTGATGGTACAGTTGATTTCGATCCTGATACTAATAACACTTTTTATCTTACTTCAAATGGAGAGAATGATATTTTCATTTCTAAACTTGATACTTCCGGTAATTTATTAGAGGTTAAAAGTATAGGAGGAAATGATAATGATTATGGGAAGTCCATTAAAATTGACAAAAAAGGAAATATATACTTCACAGGCTATTATAAAGGAACTGTTGACTTTAATCCAGGTATAGGTATATATAATCTTACTTCAAATGGAGAGACTGATATTTTCATTTCTAAACTTAATCTTGCTGGCAATTTTATTTGGACTAAAAGCATAGGTGCAAGTAATTCTGATTATGGTAGTTCTATTGCCTTTGATCCAAACGGAAATGTTTATACAACTGGTTGTTTTGAAGGAATTGTCGATTTTGATCCTGGCATAGGAGTTTTAAACCTCACTTCCATAGGAAGCATTGGCATCTGCATTTCTAAACTTGACTCTCTTGGAAATTTTGTATGGGCTAAAAGTATGGGTGGAAGTAATACTGATTGTGGTGATTATATTTCTCTTGATTCTAATCAAAGCATCTATACTTTTGGCAGATTTAATGGAACTGTGGATTTTGACCCGGGATCAGCTATATATAATTTAACTGCTGGTTCATATCCTGATGTCTTTGTGTCTAAACTCTCTCAGCCTTTTACCATAATAGATAGTGTTACCCATGTTTCTTGCTTCGGATACTTCAATGCATCTATTGATATTTATGTTTATAATGGAATTCCTCCATATTCTTTTTCATGGAGCAATGGGGCAACTACCGAAGATATTTCTAACATAGTTGCTGGTACATATTTTCTAACAGTAAATGATGCGGCTAATAATTCTATAATCGATACTTTTGTTATTACACAACCCGATGCGCTTAATATTACAAATTCTATAACGTCCGGTGCAACAGGTGGTTCTATTTCATTAACTGTGCTTGGTGGTACACCACCATATTCATATGTCTGGAATTTTGGTAGTACAGGAGCCACTGTTTCCAATTTGCCTTTTGGGCAATACACCGTTACGGTTACAGATGCAAACCAGTGCTCAATTGGCGATGCTATAACACTTTCTCCTGCATATTTTCCAAGACTTCCATTGGTAGAGCATTTTTCGTCTGGTTCAAGTGCTTGCTCTAATTGTTGCAACTTAGAGCTGGCTTTTCAGAATGTTTTGGCACAAACTAACGGGCAGTGTGCTGTAATAAGGTATCCCGGAAATATTTTTCCCGACGGATATGAGACAAGTGAATCTATTGCCAGATATAATTATTATGGGCTAATAAGCACCATTCCTTCAGTTACCTTTAATGGACAAACTCCTGTAAGTTCTGCAAATATTACGGCTACTTCAATTTCTAATAGTTTTAACAATGACCTTACACCGATTAGTTTAAATCCTGTTTTCGATATTATTGGAAATCAAATAAATGTTATGGTCGATGTTTTTGCAATAGACAGCATTAGTAGCCAAAATTTAGTTTTGCAAACTGCTATTGTCGAAAACAAAACTTTTAACAATGTTTCTTGTTCGCAGATCGATTCCGCCCTTTTCATTTTGAAAAAAATGCTGCCTGACGAAAATGGAACAAATATTTCGCAAATTTCACCCGGCAACACTTATACATACACTTTTTCTTATATATTTCCTACAAACAATACTATTGAAGATTTTAATAATTTATCGCTTGTAAGCTTTGTTCAGGACAGTTCTACGCATCAGCTATATCAGTCGGCTTGGGCTGAACAAGCACCCGAACTTATTGCAAATTTCAGTGCATTTAATCCATTTGGACCTGTTCCGCATTCTGTTCAATTTAATGATCTTTCTACCGGTTCACCTGCCACTTGGCTTTGGGATTTCGGAGATGGAAATTCATCTACATCACAAAACCCAGTTCATGAATACCAGACAGTAGGCTTTTATACCGTTTCGCTTATAGTTACTAACTTTTTCGATGCAGATACTTTTGAGCTGGTAAACTATGTTGAAATTGCTAACTCTCAATATCCTACAAGCTGGTTTTTCAATACAACTGGTAACAATCATGTTATTTTAATTCCGAATTCAGCAGAAATTCTATTAAATGGAATTCCTATTGACTCGGGCGATTATGTTGGTGTTTTTTACAATGGAATAGGTGGATTGGCTTGTGCGGGAATGCAAATTTGGGAAAATATCACAACACCACTCACTGTCTGGGGAGAAGATGTAGGAAACGACGGTTTCGTTAACGGCGAAGAATTTAAATGGAAGATTTGGGATGCTTCAACAAATACCGACTACGACGCAATTGCTACATATATGCCAATGCCTCCAATGACAAATCAAGGATTTTACGCAAACAATGGAACAAGCGGCATAACATCTTTAACCACTTACGACTTTCAAAATATATCTCTTCCTTTGGGCTGGAGCATTTTTTCAACATATATGATTCCTGTAAATCCAGATATTCATGATGTTTTTTCGCCAATTGTTTCAGAAATTGAAATGGTCAAAAGTGGAATGGGCCAGATTTATTGGCCTGCATTTTCTATTAACCAAATTGGCAATCTCAGCTTAGGCCAAGGATATCAGGTAAAAACTTTAAGTTCAACAAACCTTATTGTTTATGGTAGCATTTGTGAACCGATAATTACACCGGTTTCTATAAATTCAGGCTGGAACCTGATTGGCTATTTAAGAACAAGCCCCGCTCCTATCGACACAATGCTAAGCTCAATTGTAAATGAAATTGTTTTAGCAAAAAATGGTTTCGGATTGGTTTATTGGCCTGTATATAATATCAACAACATTGGAAATATGATTCCGGGCGAAGGCTATCAGGTGAAAATGAATGTTGCGGGTGTTTTGGTTTATCCTCCTAATTAAATATTGACATTTGGGTTTTGGCCTTTGGATATTAGCTAAATGCCAATAGCTAACAGTTAGTTTTCCCTTACCTACCACAAGTTTGTAACTTGTGGCATATGATTTTTCCATTTTTATCCCACCGTTTTGTCATGATTTTTGAAAAAAATCAAAAATCCCGCCAAAACTATTTTTTCGTTTTCCTTTTCCCTGCCATAAATGCCAGGGCTATTACAGATTATCCTTTCAGGACTTTAGTTGAAAGTCTGTAAAGTTACGCAACTCAAAACTTCTGCTAAGCGAAGTTTCCGAACTTCGCTTTTTATTGAATGTAGTTTTTAACTACATTTGCATTAAAAAATGGAAACCAATATACATATTATTGTAGAGATTTATAAATGACCAAAAACATTTTCAATATGCTTGGCGAAGCTGTTTATACCGAAAACATTGATAGTGGCAGAAGATGGTTGCTCAGCGATATTACAGGGAAACCTATTTACCGGTGGAACAATCGCCACCATCAATTCAGGCATACCTACGATACACTTCAACGTCCTGTGGATATGTATGTAAAAGAAGGCACAAGCGAAAAACTCGTTGAAAAAGCTGTTTACGGAACAGTTTCCGATGTTTCAACTAATCGCAATGGCAAGCTTTTTAAGCAATACGACCAAAGCGGATTTAATACTTTTATCGAATACGATTTTAAAGGAAATTTAGTATATTTGCGAAAACGTTTTTGCGATGCCTACAATCAGACTATCGATTGGAGTGGCTCTCCGGCTTTGTTGTCGGATATATTTAATACTGAATTTACTTATGATGCTATGAACCGCCCGAAATCTATGAAACAGCCCGACAATTCTGTTATAGCATACGACTATAACAAAGCCGGCTTGTTGGATAAAATGAAAGCAAAAATAAGAGGTTCTGCCACATGGACAGATTTTGTAAACAACATAAACTACAACGAAAAAGGACAACGCACGAAGATCTTTTACGAAAACGGCAGCAAAACATCATATTATTACGATGCGGAAACATTCCGTCTGACACGCCTGCTAACTACCCGCGACACAGGCTCCGATATTTTGCAGGACATAAACTACACTTACGATGCAGTGGGTAACATCACAGAAATAGAAGACGATGCCCAACAAACACACTATTACTCAAATTCGGTTGTTGAGCCAAAAGGAAAGTATTATTACGATGCTTTATACAGATTGACTAAAGCCACAGGCCGTGAACTTTCTTCACTGGCAATGCCCAGCCACACAGATTTTGTTAACAATCTGGCTGTGCCCAATACTGCTAGCAATGCTATGCAAAACTATACACAAGAATACACTTACGATGAACTTGGCAATATAAACCAAATGAAATCTGTAGGCGATTGGACACGCGACTACTACTACGAAACAGCAAACAACCGCCTGAAAAACCACGATAACCAAACGGATGTTTATGATTATGACGAACATGGCAACTGCACAGAAATGCCACACTTGCCCGACTTAGTCTGGGATTACAAAGATGAACTAAAAGAAGTTACACTTGATGCAAGCAATAACAAAGCTTACTATGTTTATGATGCCGGTGGCGAAAGAGTTCGAAAGGTAGTTGATAAAGGCAGTGTTGTTGAAGAAAGACTTTATGTTGGAGGATTTGAGGTATATCGGAAAACTGTTTCAGGAACTCTTGATTATGAAAGAGAGACACTGAAGATTACCGAAGGTAGAAACACAATTGCTCAACTTGAAACTAAAACCGTTGAGAACGGGAATAATATTTCATCACCTACAACTAATCAGCGATACCAATACTCAAATCACTTGGGTTCAGCTTGCTTAGAATTGGATGAAAATGCAGCTATTATTTCATATGAGGAATACCATCCGTTTGGAACTACAAGTTACCGATCCGGTTCATCAGCAACCGAAGTTTCCTTGAAAAGATATAAATATGTAGGCAAGGAGCGAGACGAAGAAACTGGGCTGTACTACTATGGAGCGAGGTATTATTCGGCTTGGCTTTGTCGGTTTGTAAGTGTGGATCCACTGCAATTTGAATATCCACATTATACTCCTTATCAATATGCAGGGAATAAACCGGTTACTTTTATTGATTTGGATGGGTTGGAGGAGTTTAAGCATGATGCCGAAATCAAGGGAAAAGCAAAAAGTCCAGTTATTTGTGGTGGTTCTAATATTAGTTTTGTTAATAAGAAGCAAGATGAATTAAATAAAAATATTAAGCAATTAGTAAACATTTCTCGTGAAATATCGGACATTGAAAAGCAAATAGATGACCAGCAGAATCTTATTCTCGGAAGTGAATTAAACAACAATAATGCAAATCTTAAATCAATTCTAACAGATCCTTTAAAAGCAGAATATTCAAAAATTAGCAGAAAAACTCAAACACTAGAAAAGCAAGCAGAAATTATTGATAATGCTATTAAAGCTATAATTATTGAAAGTCCAAACGTTCAACATTTTGCTAGCGCAAATCAAAGAAAATATTTTCCTGAAGGTGCTTTAGAACAAAAATTCAATGTGATTAATGAAATAAATGAAGACTTAATTGCTAAAAATTCTGAAGCTATGATTAATGTTGATATTGGTACTGTTCCAGGTTCCACAAGAGCTGTTGCAGGAACAGGTATGTCTAAAACAACAGATGGATATTTTGGAAATATTATATTAGAAAGCAATAATAGAGAACAAAAGGACATTAATAGTTCAATGGCAAATGAATTGGGTGATGTATATTTTTCTATTGTGCTTGAAGGAAGTACATGGGAAAGAGAAGATACTCAAATGAGAAATGATTTTGAAGCAAAATATTCCTATTTGGAGACAAACAAACAAGAATACGAACAACGATTTAACACTGTTTTATATGGTAATCTACATTCAACTAATGTTTCATTTTATATTCAGGAAGCGTTTAATAAATAAGTTAACGTATGTGATGATTATTGTCATTGCTAATACATTATCAGGTCGTGCCCAGATTAATCAGCTTGACTCTTTAAATAGAAAAACAGGTACATGGATTACATATTTTTATGATTCCCTTCACGATTATTCATTTCGTGATTTTGATAAAATGAAGCCGCTTTTCTACTTTGAGAGAAACCATTTTAAAAATATAAAAAAAGGTTTTATTGAAAGCGCTAAAGTTGTTAAGAATTATAAACAAGGTAAACTTGAAGGTGTATTTAAAGTATATTTAAATGACACTTTTCTCATAGTATCTGGTAATTACAAAAACAATTTGTTAAATGGTCATTATCAAACCTTTGAATATTATGACTTAAATATCTTTTGTAATCACTCAGATGTTTATAAAAATGGAAAATTGAATGGACCATCCGTTTTTTTAAGTCAGTATGGTTCACCAAGAATTGGTGCGTATTCAAATGGGAAGCTTTATGGTACTCAATATTTCTATAATACTGATGGTGATTTAAGCTACGTTGAAAAATATAAAAATTGTGAAATTGTTTATAAGATAAGGTATCAGTTTGATAAATATGATAATCTTTCTATAAGAAGATATCGAAAAGACGGTTCTTTGAAGGGCATGAAACTGTACCGCAATTCACGAATGTATGAAATATGGTATGGTTATATCGCAATGGTGCCCACTAACTGGGAACGTTTTTTTGATTTAAACAGAATAAAAATATTGTTTAATCGAAAAAATATATACAAAATGTATAATAAAAAAGTTTACATTAGGTTAAAAGAAAAAAATCATACGGGTAAGATCCTTCAATTACGCCCCGATGACTCCCCGCTAAGCGAAGTTTCAAACTTCGCTTTCTAAGATTTGTAGTTTTTAACTACATTTGCAATGAAGTAAAAAAATATGACAATAGCTTTTAAAATATATGAACACGGCAATTGCACAGAAATGCCACACTTACCCGAATTGGTTTGGGATTATAAAGATGAACTAAAAGAAGTAACACTTGATGCAAGCAACAACAAAGCTTACTATGTTTATGATGCAGGGGGCGAAAGAGTACGCAAAATTGTCGAAAAAACTGGTGGAATAATAGAGCAAAGATTCTATTTGGGAGGATTTGAGATTTACAGAAAAGCTATTTCAGGCACATTGGACTATGAGCGAGAAACCTTACAAATTACCGAAGGAAGAAACACAATTTCTCAACTTGAAACTAAAACAGTTGAAAATGGCAATGCCATTTCTTCGCCGACTACTAATCAAAGATTTCAATATAGCAATCATTTGGGAAGTGCATGTTTGGAACTTGATGAAAATGCAGCAATTATTTCTTTTGAGGAGTACCATCCGTTTGGAACAACTTCTTACCGTTCTGGAGTTTCTGAAACCGAAGTTTCTCAAAAAAGATACAAATATGTTGGCAAAGAAAGAGACGAAGAAACCGGGCTGTACTATTATGGAGCACGGTTTTATTCGGCTTGGCTTTGTCGGTTTGTGAGTGTTGACCCATTGGCAACTATGTTTCCATTTTATTCTCCTTATCAGTATGCAGGGAATAAGCCGATAAACTCAATTGACCTTGATGGGTTGGAATCAAAGAACTTTCAGGAAGAAGAGAAAGGGCAGCAAAAGGTTAGCAAAATAGAATCAAAAGGGCTTGAAATGGCTAAGGAGCCAAAATATCAAAAGAACCGTGCTTACATACCACTAAAGGATGTGAAATCTAATTTTGCCTTTGGTTTGATTAAAGTGGATATTGCTCCTGGTGAAACAATAGATAATATTACTAGAAAAGAAGTATATGATTCAAAAAATGTGACATGGTGTAATCAATTTACATATGATTTAACAAAAGAGATGGAACATGGTAATCCATGGTATGGCAAGGAGTTCACAGACCATGATGGCAACAAACAGAAAGCTATAGGTGTCAATTATCGAGTTAATGCTAACTTTATGAACCAGATCATGAATGACAACCCAGATGTTTTTCATGAAGTATCTTTGAATGAATCATGGGATTTTGTAAATGCTGGTGGAATGGTTTATTATTCATGGGATTCCGGTAGTTCTGCAAGTGGGCATATTGCCACAGGTGTTCCGTCTGACGAATTGTCTACCTTGAAATTAGAGAATGAAAATATTCAATACGGAAATGTAGTACAGGCTGGAGCTAAGGTTGGGAAATTTTCTTTGTTGGGAAAAGGAGGGGTATATAAAGATAAATTGGCAAAAGAAGTGCAAGCATTTGTGTTAATTAAATCTCTCCCAGGATTAGCAGAAAGAATAGAGGACAGTGCAAACCCATTGGAAAAGATAACTCCTAAGAAAATAGAGAAACTCCAAAGTAAACCAATGAATGAACCTGAATTAAAATTGAGATAAAGTGCGAGCAAAATACATATTTATACTTACTGTGTTGTTATTGTTCTGGGAATGTACTACGAAACAAAATAGTCCAAGAGAAGAAAACAATAACAGCCAAGTCATAATGTCTAGTGACATTACGTTAATAGATGAATTGGCACCAAAAAACAAGCAGGTGATTGATACTGTTGTATTAAAAGAATTTAATTATAAGACAAAGATTAATAAATATAAAATCCAACAAAATATTCGTTTCTTTTATCTTTTAGATTCAATTAATATCTCGGTATTTGAGGAAAGCATTGATAATGGCAATTACTTCATTGACTACATGCGCATAGATTCTCTACTATGTGATACCTTATGTGGGAGTGTTTATAAAATTTACAAAAAAAACAATCTATTGAATATATGTTGTGGTGGTAGAGACTCTGCTTACTTTTACCAAGTGTCAGACATATTAATGTTAAGGGGTGAAACTTCAAATGCTTTAATAGATATTTTATATGATATTTTCTATTATGATGGTTCAGAGGTTTATTACTTTGACGAAAAAAACAATTCAATATCAGCTATTAGTATAGATAATAAAGAAATTAGAATGCTCTTTCAAATGTCAAGCATGTTGAAGCCAGAACATGAGTTTGTAGAAGGGTATCAATTATTTGACGATACATATATTCTAGAATTTGGAGATTGGGCTGGAGGTTACTCTAGTCTTAACTATTATCTTTATAGTATTAAGAAGAATGAGGTAGAGGATATTACATATAATTTTAAAGAAATAAATAATTTAGAACGTAATGTTCTCTATATGCATAGCAATACTGATGACTCAAAACTATTTATTCATACGGAGAGAGTAACAACTAAGAATGTATATTCTTGTATTGTTGATAAAAGTGCATTAGAAATGGTAAATGCTACAATATTTAAAAAAATATTAGCACCTTCAACTAAAAATAAATATAAGTTGATTGGATATGATATAAGTAATTCTAAAATCCAACATATTTATTTCAAAACAAAAATAAGTGATCAGCATTTTATGTTTGGCTATAAACCAAATTCAGAATTAGAGATTTTATTTTTTAATCTATATAATAATAAAGCGTTAAGGAATGATGATATAGCTGCTTTAAGTATCAATGAACTGAAATTATTAGCTAATATGATTTTTGCTAAACATGGATATGATTTTGATGATTTAGGTTTGAAGATTTATTTTAATTATTATGACTTTTATTTTTCTCAAGGGGTTAAGACTAAAGAAATTTGGAAGAAGTTTAATGCAACTGATTATAAAAATTTGTGGATAATTATACATACAATAAATAAATTAAACCCCGCTATCACGGATGTGTGCCGTGAGTAAAGAGTGACGTTCTTTTCATAACCCAGCTAGCACAGATTTACAATCCGTGCGTACAACAACAGAAAAGCATTTTCACATCGCCGCAATATTTTTAAGTTTCACAGATTTTATGAATCCATCGAGCACGTGCAGGATATGGCTTTTATCTTCCTTTTCCATTTTTCCGATTTCGTTTAATCGTTTCAGCATGGCAGGGTCTTTCAACAATCCAGATGAAAAATCGGAATTTTAAGGTCTAAAAAAACATCTCAAAAACCTTGACCTACCTACGCTGGCTTTGATTGGTTGCCTAAGAGGTTAAAATGCTCCGGTTTGTTCAAATCTTACAACTTTATTTTTTTTTCCAATTGAAAATCTTCAAATGAAAATAAAAAGTAGTAATTTTACGGATAGTAATGAGAGCATTGAAACTAAGATATCAGAATCTTGAAACACCATTAAAAGTGGTATATAGAAAGCCTATTGTAAACAAAAAAGGTGTACAGAGTTGTTTAAGTGTTGACCCACTGCAATTTGAGTATCCGCAGTTGTGTTCCTACCAATATGCCGGAAATAAACCTATTACTTTTATTGATTTGGATGGGTTGGAGGAAGCGAAGAAAGAAGATGAAGATAAAAAGCAAACATCTGGGGAAAAAAATATTAATAGCAACTCTTGCTTTTTTGAATTGGAGCCAGCAAGACAAGATAGAATTTTAGATCGCCATACTTTAACAAACAGGGCTACTAAGAATAATACTATTGAGATAAAAAAGCCTAATAAGAATCATGATGTAAATATAGGCAGCCAAAATATTTGGGATGCTTCAGGTGTGTGGTTCAATGTTTCAATAGATTGGAATTTTTGGGGTGCAGGAGTAGAAGGTCAATTGGGCCCTTTGAAGGGAGGCGCAGCAATAAGTATTGCTAATGTTGAAGGAAAAGTTGACGATTGCAAGTTACTGCTTACAGCAAAGGAGAATGTTGCAAATATTGGAGTAAAAGGGACTTTAGGCAATGTGAAATTGAGTGGAAGTATTACAAATGTTATAGACGGGAGTACTAGTGGTAGTTTGGCAGAAGGTTCTGCCGTATATAATAATGATGGGCTAAAAATAGACGGAAAATTAATTGCAGGTAGTATAGAAGCCAGTAATAATACATCTAATTCATCATACAAGAAATCTGGTTCAGTTTTACCATATGAATCTAAAACTGAACTAAAGAATATGCCTGTAGAAGGAGATGTAAATTATTTAAATATGGAGATAAAATTAAAAACTGGACCTGTTAAGATTAATATTGGCGGAAACCCCGTAATTGCTGGTGCTAAAGGATCCATACTCATTGATTCTTATGCCAAACAAGCAACAGGTCAGGCACCGCCAATGCCAATTTTTATATTATTCAAAGCAATATTTGGTAGTGGGAGTTAATAATATTGATTAACGAGTTATAATTATGAATAAAACATTCAGCAATCCAACTAAGATGAAAAGATTTATTAACTTTCTAATTGATACCGTAAGTATATTGATTTTGTTCTTTCTTTCATTAAAGGCTTTGCTTTTTATTTTAGAACTGTCAAATTATGACTTTAATTTAGATATCAACATTATCCTTATACTATTGTATGTCATTTATTACATGGTTTTTGAAGGTATTACAGGTAGGTCTTTTGGAAAGTATTTGACACATACTAAAGTTGTTAGTTCAAATAATAACAGACCTACTTTTATGCAAATATTTATTAGAACTTTAGTGAGGTTAATTTTTATTGAGGTAATTTCATTTTTGTCGAAAAATCCCAATGGTTGGCATGATAAACTATCAAATACAAAAGTTATAGAGTTCTGAAAAGTCTACACAATTGTCTGACATATTTAACAATAGATTTATGGATTAAGCTATGCAAAACTATACACAGGAATACACCTACGATGAACTTGGCAATATTAACCAAATGAAATCTGTTGGCGATTGGACACGCGATTACTACTACGAAACTGTAAATAACCGCCTGAAAAACCACGATAACCAAACAGATGTTTATGATTATGACGAACATGGCAACTGCACAGAAATGCCACACTTGCCGGAATTAGCCTGGGATTACAAAGATGAATTGAAAGAGGTTACGCTTGATGCAAGCAATAACAAAGCTTACTATGTTTATGATGCAGGTGGCGAAAGAGTAAGAAAAGTTGTAGAAAAAACTGGTGGAATAGTTGAAGAACGATTTTACATTGGTGGTTTTGAAGTTTACCGCAAAACTGTTTCAGGAACATTGGATTACGAACGTGAAACTCTGAAGATTTCCGAAGGCAGAAACACAATTGCCCAACTTGAAACTAAAACTGTGGAGAATGGCAATACCATTTCTTCACTGAAGTTTCCTCAATTTTCCTCCCAAATTATAGATAGCTGGCTATCAGGGATTTTGGGTTTAGTTTTATAAATTAGCCCATATTTATTATCAAACAGATAATTAAAGATACCATCTGCCATGGCATAGCTATAGAA
>JABHKC010000222.1 GCA_018692315.1 Bacteroidota bacterium
AAGGAATTGCCGAAAAAAGCGGAATTTATATTAATTATTATGGCGACAATTCTAAAGTCTTATTCAACTCAATAAATGTAACAAACACTAACACATCGAGCCGGGCAATTTATATCGAAGATGCCGACAATCTTGATATTAAAAACAATATTTTCTCGAACAGCGGTGGAGGATATTCCGCTGATATAGCAAATAGCCCGCTGAACCTGCAAATGGATTACAACAACTATTTCAGCTCGGGAAGCATGGTTTGGAAAAATGCAGGAACAGACATTCAAACACTTGCAAATTGGCAAACGACTACCGGTTTTGATGCTAATTCTATGGACTTTAATCCATATTATGAAAGCTATACAGAACTGAGACCATATCAGAGGGAGATTAATGGTGCTGGAATTTCCATTCCAAGCATACTTTACGATATTGATAATCAAATACGCGACCAATCGGCACCGGATATTGGCGCAGACGAATTTATGGTCGATTTCGGAGTAACGGATCTAATTAGCCCAACTTTACACTGTGCCTTAACTGCCAACGATTCGGTTACTATATATTTAAAACAATTCGGAGATATTCCATTTCTGAACATTACAGTTTCGTATCAGGTAAATAATGGACAGATTTTCACTGAAACTATCTCAGGTTCAACAAACAACGATTTAGGATTTACCTTTTCGGCAACACAAAACTTGCAAGCATACGGGACTTATGTTTTTAAAATTTGGATAGTAAATTCATTCGACGACAATATAAATAATGATACTTTAATTGTTGAGCGTTATAGCCATTCAGTGCCAGCGGTAGATTTTACCTACGATTTAAGCTGCGCAGGTGTAGCTACAAATTTTTACTCGAACACCACAGTTTCTCAAGGATGGATAGAAGATTATTTTTGGGATTTTGGGGACCAAATAATCGACACTTTAGAAAATCCAATTCATTTGTTCGATACCTCCGGGACATATTTGGTATATCTTCAGGCATTCACAGAAGTAGGATGCTATAACGACACCAGCCTAGAAGTACAGGTCATGACAACACCGCAATCAAATTTCTTTGCTGAAAATATTTGTTTTTCAGATACAGCCAATTTCGTGAATACATCTTCAATTTCGCAAGGAATTATGAACTACGAATGGGACTTTGGAGACAATAATACAAGTACCTCAATTTCGCCCCAGTACATTTATCAATTTCCCGATACATTCGAAGTCTCCTTAATTTCAATTTCTGCAAATTTGTGCACCGACTCTATAATTCAGGAAATTATTGTTTATCCATTGCCTATTCTGAGTTTACCCGGATTCAATTCAAGCTATTGCGAAAACGAAAATGCACAACTGATTTCGCCAAATCTTGTCGGCGGTTTGCTTTCAGGTAATGGTATTACTGGTAGCACATTTTATCCAAATCTTGCCAATCTCGGAACAAACATTATCACTTATGCCTACACCGACATTTATGGCTGTAGCGACACATTAGAGCAAGCTGTTGACATTTTGCCTGCACCTTCAGTTAGCCTCATAGGATTGAACACCAATTATTGCATTTCTGCTGAATTAGATACAGCTATGGTTCAGCCTGCTGGTGGAATTTTAAGCGGAACAGGATTAATCTCTAATATTTTTAATCCGCTTTTAGCCGGAATTGGAAATCACATTATAAGTTATTCATTCACTGATGCAAATTCTTGCACATCAATAAGTAGTCAAACTGTAACTGTTTCAGAATCAAATATTTTATTATTATCATTTAATATTGATAGTATAAGCTGTTACGGATATGCCGATGCAGCTATCGACCTTACCGTATCATTCACAAGTCAAACATATAGCGAAATAGAATGGTCGAATGGCGAAACAATCGAAGATATTAGCGGACTGAACACCGGAATTTATGAACTCATAGTTTCCGATATTTTCGGATGCAGAACTTTAGATACAGTTGAAATTATCGAACCTACCGAACTTTCATTACAATTGAACGCTCAAAATGTACTATGTTTTGGCGAAGAAACAGGTTCAATTTCTGCAGTTGTTTCGGGAGGAACAGAACCTTTCTCTTTCAATTGGTCTAACAATTCAAACGAACAAAATCCCGATAGTCTGAGTGCAGGCTATTATTTTGTTTCATTAACAGACTTTCACGGCTGTAACGAATACGACAATATCCAAATTCAGCAGCCAAGCGAACTTCAATTTAATCCAATAGTTCAAAATGTAAGTTGTTTTGGATTTCAAGATGGAGAAATTGACATCACTCTCATGGGTGGCACTAATCCTTATTCTATCTTTTGGTCAACAGGGCAGACTTCAGAAGATTTAACAAATTTGCCATACGGTATTTATACAATAAATATAATAGACGGAAATGCCTGCAAAGACAGTTTGGAAATTGAAATTACTCAACCCCAGCAAGCATTAAGTACAACAATTTATGCCGGCGATATTGCCTGCCATGGTCAAACCAATGGATATATAAATCTTACTATAAATGGTGGAACCGCTCCATACCAACAATTCATTTGGAGCAATGGAATGAGCGATCAAAACATTAGCGGGATTCTCGCAGGAACCTACTATGTTACCGTAATTGATGCCAACAATTGCGAAACTTCAAATTCTGCAACTATTATTGAACCACCAGAACTTGAGATTTCGTTTTCCGAAACAAATCTTCTTTGCTATGGAGACGAAAATGGGCAGATTACAACAAACATTCAGGGTGGCACTCCTCCTTACATTTCATATGTTTGGAATAGCGGTCAAACTACTGCAAATATGCAATCCCTCTTCGCCGGAACCTATACTCTCACAATTACCGATCAGGCAAACTGTACGGAATCACTAAGCATTGAAATTACTCAGCCACCAAACTTAATAATAGACTTCGTGATTGGAAATATCGACTGCTACGGAAATACTACGGGTACTATTGATATTTCATTTTCGGGAGCTACGCCTCCATATTCTTCTCCCATTTGGGAAAATGGCGAAACCGAAAACTCACTAATTGAGCTTGCAGCAGGTGTTTACAGTGTTTCCATTTCAGACGACAATAATTGTCTTTTTGAGGATAGTGCAGAAATCCTTGAACCTGAACCAATACAAATACAAATTGACATTCAAGAGCTTAGCTGCTTTGGATTTTCTGATGGCAGCATAGATATTAGCGTTTCAGGCGGAACTATGCCCGTTTCGCATTACTTTTGGTCGAATTCGAGCCAATCGGAAGATTTAACAGATTTGCCTGCAGGAACTTACGGCCTCACAGTTGTAGATCAGAATTTCTGCAGAAAAATGCTTGAGATAGAATTGCTTCAACCCGACCAATTAGTGGTAAGTCTTGAAGCTTCTGATCTGCTTTGTTTTGGAAACGAAACAGGGAAAATTTCATCTAACATAAATGGTGGACTTACACCATATACTTTCGCTTGGTCGAATGGCGAAAACACAGATTCCATTTTGAATTTATACGCAAATGAATATTCATTATCGCTAACAGATGCCAACAATTGCGAAAGCTCGGCAAGTATATTAGTTGCTGAACCAGAAGAAATTTTAGCCAATGAAAACATTTTTCCTACAAGTTGTGAATTTGCAAACGATGGCTCTATCAAAATCGATCCTTCGGGAGGAAGCCCACCCTACTCAATTTTTTGGGACAACACATTAGGGAGCGATTCTGTATTTCAACTTTCATCAGGATATTACGAATTACAAGTAAGCGACAGCAATAATTGCATTAAAAATTTCACTTTTGAAGTTCCAATTTCTATTTCGCCATGTTTGAAAATACCTAATGTTTTTACTCCAAATGGAGACGAATTCAATGAACTATGGCTGATTGAAGGTGTGGAATTTGTTCCTCAAATTGAAGTAAAAATATATGATAGGTACGGACAATTAGTCTTCGATTCAGAAGGTTATCAAATTCCATGGGACGGACGTTTTCAGGAAAAATTACTACCTTCCGATGCTTATTTTTATTCTATAAATTTAAATAATGGATCGAATGCCTTGCAAGGCAAAGTTTCGATAATTCGCTAAAATTGAAAATTATGAAAAGAAAAATTCTATTTACAATATTGCTGAGTTCTGTATATTTTCTGCAGGCTCAAATTATGCCTTTAAACAACGAGAATCTATTAAACGAATTTATTACAAATCCTGCCCTTGCGGGAATAAACAAGACAACAAATATTTCCTTTTTATCAAGAATGCAATGGTTAGGTTTGTCTGAAGCTCCTCGCTCACAATGCTTTTCCTTCGATTCGCGCATAAAAGCAAAAGGGCGTTACAATCACAGCGGGAAATTGATTCGCAAAAGTCGAATCCCTCGCACCGGCCGAGTTGGTTTTGGAGGATTTGTTTTCAACGATATAAACAAACCATTCTCAAAAACCGGAGTAAATCTTGCTTATGCTTATCATTTACAAAAAGCAAATCATAACTTAAGTTTGGGTTTAGGTGCTGCAATTTATCTTCTTGGGCACAACAATAGCGAATTTATAGCCAGCGACATGAACGATCCATCACTTAGGTCAAACGAAAATATCTTGTTACCTAATCTGAATTTTGGATTATTTTATAAATATAAGAATTTTTTCCTCGGAGCTTCTGCACTTCACTTGCTTTCGCAAACAATACAATTTTCTGATGTGAAAAACGAAATTGAAAAAAGCAAAAATCAAATATTCGTTCACAGCGGAATAATTTTTAATGAAGCTAAAAAGACAACTCTCAGCCCTTCTATTATTTACAGAAGCATTTCAAACCAATTTGATGCCAACATTAAAATTACTCGCTCGAAAAAGTACATTTTGTCTTTTTCCTACCATAGCACAAATTCCGCTTCCGTAATTCTTGGTTTAAAAATAAAAAAGTTGTTCCTGCACTATTCCTATCAATTTCCGACAGGCAGTATAATCAACTATAACAGTGGTTCGCAGATGATGATGATAAACTATGAGTTATAAACTAAGAATTATCAATATTAAACTTGAAAACATAAAAGACTTTAAAAACTTTCAACTTCTTATTTATGAAATACAGTATATTTTTATTATTTATATCGGTGCTTAGTTTTAGTCAGGAATATCAAAAAATGGCATATCCAATAAATACTATCGAGCACAACGAATATTCTCCAAGCATTAGCTACGATGGTAAAACTTTGATATATGAAGCTGACAACTCAGGACGTTGGAGACTCTACCAATCGCATAAAATGGGTGAAAAAAAATGGTCGAAACCCAGACCAATAGAAGAAATAAACGAATTAATGGATAAATCAAAATTTGTGGGTGGAGCATTTCAGACATACGATGGCAAATACTTGCTATTTACAACAGACCAGGAGCCCGGTTTCGGGAACATGGATATTTGGATTGCCGAAAAAGTTGGAAATAAATGGGAAAATGCTCGTAACTTTAGCGAACAAATAAACTCAGTCTATTTTGATGGTTTTCCGTCTCTATCGCCCGATGGGGAGGTTTTATATTTTATGAGAAATGTGCGGGCTGGCGAGATGAGCGAAAACAGTGCTTGCTATTTTATTTACAAAAGTAAAAAAAAGAAAAACGGCGAATGGGGAACACCCGAGATGTTGCCAAACCCCGTAAATATGTTTTGCGAAGAATGCCCAAGAATATTGCCAGATGGAAAAACTCTTCTATTTTCTTCTTCCCGGCAAGGCGGAACCGGAGGCTGGGATATTTACAAAACATATTTAAATGAAAATGGAAAATGGGAAAACCCCGAAAATTTAAGTTTCCTGAATACTCCCTTCGATGATAAACTTGCTACGGTAGCTGCCGATGGAGAGGCTTATTACTATGCCGTAACTAATAGCTCTCAAATGGATGACATTTATTTTGCAAAAGCTCCGAAAAAAGAAGAGTTTGCAAATGCCATTCAATTGGTTTGCAGGCTTTTCGATATTGAGACTAAAGAAAAAATCTCAGGAGCTAAAATCGAAATAATTCCAATCAAGGATACTGCAAGTTTATATATTTTGACAGAAAATGAGACAGGAGGCATTTATAAAAATTTCCTCGAAAAAGGGAGAAATTATAGTTTGCTGACATCAGCTCAAGGATATTCATTTTTTTCTGAAGATATTTTTCTTGAAGCTCCCGAATTTAAAATATCTAATAGCTTAAATTCCGGCAAAGAACTATCTGAATTATGGAACGAACTGATTTTAAACGAAAGTCAAAAAGAAAAGCAAACTAAAGCTGATAAAAAACAAGCTGATGCAAACCAAATTTTGAAGGTAGAAATTCAGAAATTAGACAGTGAAATTTCTCTTATGGATGTGCAAGTTGAAGATGCAAAAAATGCACAGGCAAGAAAAAAACTATATGAAAATCAAAAAGAACTTAGAATATTGAAGCACAAAAAAATCTGGGAATCTTACGAAAATTCATATTCGGGCAATAATCAATATTTTTCTCTATTGGAAGAATTATTGGAAACATATAGAGTAGAATCGAACAAATCGATAAAAGAAAATGGACAAAAATGGGAACAAAAAGCTGAAGCTTTAATAAAAAAAGCTGAAGCAGAATGGGAAAAGGCTGACGAACTAAAAGTCTCGAACGATTTTCTTCCTTACGGAAAAAAAACAAAAAATTTTCAGCAAAAAGCTTTGAGAGCCTTTCTCACTGCCTTCGAATATTATATGACATTTCATAATTTTAATGCTAGCCTAATCGAAAAAGATATTTATTTGACACCACTAAAAAAAGATGCTTCTATCCAATTATCGAACATTAGCTTCGATTTCGACAAAGCTACATTAAACAAAAGCAGCTACCCTGAACTTCAAAAACTAATAAGCTTACTAAATGAACATCAAGGGATTAAAGTTGAACTTTCTGCACATACCGATAATTTGGGAACACATGAATACAATGAAAATTTGTCGGATCATAGAGCTCAATCAGTTGTAGATTATTTAGTGAAAAATGGAATAGAAATAAACCGACTGGAAGCTATCGGCTATGGAGAAAGCAAACCCTTAGTACTCAATGACACAGAAGAAAATATGGCAAAAAACCGCAGAGTTGAATTTAAAATATTGGAAATTAGCGATTAACACTTGGCTCAAGGATAAACAATAAAACAAATTATGAAGCATATAAACATATTTTTCCTTTGCATATTAATAGTACTTTCATTTCAAACGATTTCTGCTCAGAAAGTAGATTTGAACAGAGTAGCTGAATTGAAATATACATTGGATACAGCAAGCTCTGATTCAATAAAATTTCAAACATTAATAAACCTTAGTTGGATATATTCATCAACAGATACTGCTCTGGCATTTGAATATATTCACGAAATGAAATTATTTGCCGATAGTACTCATAATGAAGAATGGAAATCGAGATATTTCGGACAAAGAGCGATCGTTTATTATTTGAATGATGAACTTGACAAAGCAATAAATATACTATATGAAAAACTAAATTTTCATAAATCAAAGCAAAATATTGAAGGAATGGCTGAAAGCTATGGAGACATGGGATCGCTGACATTACACCGGAATCTTTATTGGGAATCAATAAATTATCATGATACTTGCATTTCGTTAATGGAAGAAGCGGGATTAAATACTTATCGAAAAATATATCTTAAAGGTTATGTATATGTAAAAAGCGGAAATTACGAATTTGCCTTAAATAATTTTTTTAAAGCACTTTATGGCAATAGAGAATTGAACAGTAAAGATACAGCAGGAGCAATTGCCGCTATTGCATACACATATTATAAAATTGGCGAATATGAAAAAGCAAAAAGTTATTTTGAAATTGCTGAAGATGCTTGCATAACACAAGAGAGGCATTACACTTATGCCGGTTTACTGAATGATTTGGCAAGTATGTATTTCGACCAAAACCAATTATCCAAATCGCTTGAAACAATTAACAAATCAATCTCAAAATGGAAATATATTAAAGAAAATGTACCTCTTGCTAATACATCCGATGATTTGGGAATTGTTGAAGCATATGTAGTAAGATCGAAAATATTTCAAGAAATGGGGAAAAACAAAGATGCACTTGAAGATATAAATGCTGCTATCAAAATTGCAAAAAGCAGTGGCGACCGTGAAGTTCTTGTACTTTCATATTTTCGCTTGGGGGAATTTTATTTTTCCAGAAAAGAATATGAACCTGCAATAAAAGCATTAAAACTGGCAGATCAATTTTCAAAAGGTACAAATTTGGCGGCAAAACAGCAAGATATTACTTTACAATTATCGCAAGTATATGCAAAAACCAAACATTACGAACAGGCATATAATTTCCTGAATTTGTCTAAAACGCTTTCCGATTCTATTTTGAATGAAGAAAATATCAGAGCAATCAACCGGCTTGAATATCAATTTGAATTTGACTTGAAAGAGCAAAATCTAATTTGCGAAAGTGAGCAAGACCAACAAAAAATTGAACTATTAGAAAATGACATAAAATTGAAAAGCAAGACACAATTGATTTTATGGGGAGGCTTAATTGCAATTCTAATTATCACCGGTTTGATAATTATTTATATCTCGAACAGGCTGAAAACTAAATCGCAACTTGCTGAAAAACAAGCTGAAATAAACAGACAAAAAATTGCTGAACTCGAAAAAGCTCAAAAGCTATTGTCCATGAAATATATGATTGAAGGGCAGGAAAAAGAACGAGAACGTTTAGCACTCGACCTTCACGACGATTTGGGCAGTCAGTTGGCTGCAATAAAACTTCATCTCGAGAATCTTGATCCAAAGCATGCTAATAGTTTAAAAAAAACATGTACTCAAATCAATAATGCTTACGAAGACGTACGTAGGATTTCTCACAATTTGATGCCAATGAGCTTAAGCAAAGAAGGCTTGCCAACAGCTTTGGAAGATTTGGGGCAAAACATTTCATCAACAAAAAAACTATATATCGATATACAAACCATTGGCCTTGAGAAACGCCTCGATTCAACAATTGAAGTGATGCTTTTCAGAATTATTCAAGAAGCAATGAAAAACATTCTTCATCATTCTGAAGCAAATAATGTTATTCTACAATTAATAAACGATGGTAGTTTGTTGGCTCTAACTATTGAAGACGATGGCAAGGGTTTCGATATAAAAAAAGCAGAAAAAGCACAAGGACTCGGATTAAAAAGTATCAGAACTCGTGTAGAATTCTTAAATGGGAAAATAGATATAAAATCGAAAAAAAGTGAAGGAACAAGTTTGTATGTTGAAGTGCCATTCTTGCAAAAGCAGGAATCCCATGGAGTTGGGTAGAAATATTTTGGAGTTGAGTAATTAATTCGTTAGAGATTCCTGCCTACGCAGGAATGAGTACGAGTGGAGGGCAGGAATTTATAAAAACTAAAAATAATGAAAAAACTAAAAATTTTTATTGCAGACGATCACCAATTGTTTACCGATGGTTTGGAAGCAATTATTAAAAATACAGAAAAATTTGAATTAGTTGGATCGGCTCAGGACGGTAAAACAGCATATGATCAAATTGTACAATTGCAACCAGATTTGGCAATTCTTGATATAAGGATGCCCGAAATTGATGGAATTAAATTGTGCCAAAAAATAAAAGAAGAATTACCTTATACAAAAGTGATGATGGTTTCAATGATATTAGAATTTGGAATAATCAAAACCCTGCTCGATTTAGAAGTTGACGCATATGTCTTAAAAAATGCAGGAAAATATGAACTTATTCAAGCTCTAAATAAAATTTCAGATGGAGAAAAATATTTCAGTACAGCAGTGAAAGAAACATATTTTTCCAGACCATCGAAGTCACAAACCACCAGGAATATTATTCTCACACGTCGAGAAAAGGAAGTTTTAACACTGCTCAGTCATGGATATATTGCAAAAGAAATAGCTGAGAAATTGTTCATCGGTCAGTCAACAGTAGAAACTCACCGCAAACATTTGTTATCTAAACTTGGCGTTAAAAACTCTGCTGAGATGATTCGATTTGCTATGCAAAATAGATTGATAGAATGAGAATTTAAAATTTGATTGTTTTTTGATAATTGAAAATGATATTTTTTCACTAAATTAGCAGCAATATTTATTGATTTTAAAAATAATGCAAAGAAATGGAAATATTGTTGTCTAAAATGACTGAATAACTTTTCAATTGTTAATAAATAAAATTATATTGTTATGGAAAAATCAAATAATCCTTTAATATTTGGCATAGTTCTTTGCTTTTTATTAAACATCTCCCTATTAAAAGCTCAAGACACCATTGTAGTTCAAGGATATTTAACTTTTGCTATTATAAATGCAAGCTGTGCCTTTGAGGCTGAAGGAACAATAGATCTGACCATAGATGAAATTAATTTTCCTGGTCCTTACACATTTTTTTGGACAAGTGGTTATGGGGATGATTTTTCAACCGAAGATTTGTATAACCTATATGCAACTTCATATTATGTTACTGTTACAGGATTAGGAGGTGCTACTACTATAGGGTCAATAAATATTGGCCAACCTCCAAGTTTACAGTTGTCATTAGATATTACAGATGAAACTTGTAATTCGTACGGAAGTATCGACTTATCAGTTTCAGGGGGAAGTCCACCATATTATTACTTATGGAATAATGGTGAAACTTCTCAAGATATTTTCAATCTTCAAGAAGATTTTTATTCAATACTTGTTACTGATGCAAATTCGTGTAATGCAGTTACTTCTGTTATGTTGCATAAAGATAGTGTTGGCATAACTATTTTAGTAAATAACCTAAGCTGTTTTGGCGGGAATAATGGCGAAATCCAATTAGTACTTAATGGGACAACTCCATTTTCTTTCGATTGGCATGAAGGAAATGAATGGACATCAATTGGAACAACAATTTCCGCAAATCAAAATCTGTCAAATCAAACTGCTGGCACTTATGCAGTTCAAATAACAGATGGAAATGGTTGTATAAAAGACACAATTGCTGAGATTACTCAACCTTCAACTCCAATAGACATTTCTTTTTCTCAAACAAATGTTACTTGTTATCAAGGTTCAAATGGTTCTATTATAGCAACTGTTTCCGGAGGAATACCTTCCTATTATTTTTCTTGGTCAAGTGGTGAAACAACTGAAACTATTTCAGGAATATATGCTGGTTTATATACATTATCAATTATTGATGAAAATGGTTGCGAGCATGATTCAAGTATTACAATTACTCAACCTACATCTGCATTAAATATTACTTTTTCGCAAACTGAGGTTTCATGTTATCAAGGATCAGATGGTTCTATTTCCACAATTCCAACCGGAGGAACAACACCTTATTCATACTTATGGAGTACCGGTGAAACAACAGAAACAATATTAGGCAAACCTGCAGGTTTATATGCCATAACTTTTACTGATGACAATGATTGTAGCGTTTTAAACAGTGATTCAATTACAGAACCAAGCGCACTTAATTTGGGACTTTCCGGTAATAATTTAGATTGTAATAATTTCACTACCGGTGAAATTAACCTTACAGTTTCAGGCGGGATATCTCCATATAATTATCTCTGGAACAATGGATCAACTATTCAGAATTTGATTAACATTTCTGCAGGCTTTTATGAAGTGATCATAACAGATGCAAATGGATGTATCAGTTCAGATTCGATTACAATTAGCTTGGAAACAAGCAATAATTTCATTGTAAATTATTCTATTTGCGAAGGAGACAGTATGTTTTTAGATGGGACTTGGCAAACAACTTCCGGAAACTACTATGATAGTCTTCAAACTTATTCAGGATGTGATAGTATTATTGAAACTATTTTAACTGTTGATCCTCTTCCGTATGATTTAGAGATTTTCAGCAGTGTGGATTCTATTATTGACATTCGTGATGGGAAAATATATCAAACTGTTCAAATAGGCAATCAATGTTGGATGGCAGAAAATCTTGCTTATTTACCTTCTGTAAGTCCTCCTGATTCTGGCTCATTAACATTACCTCATTATTATGTTTATGACTACTCTGGGACAAATGTTCCTGATGCAAAAGCAACATATAATTATCAAACTTATGGAGTCTTGTATAACTGGATGGCTGCAACAAATGGCG
>JABHKC010000223.1 GCA_018692315.1 Bacteroidota bacterium
ATTTTGAATTTCAATATGCTGATTAAACTGAAACTCGAATGCACTTTCAATTTCTCCAAATCTATCTGTGGAAGGAACTGAGTTGTAATTAATACCATCATTTCCATTCCCACTTTCATCATTCACATTTCCATTGAATGGATAATATGCAATCAGCCCAGCAATCGAATCAATAGTTGAACTTTGGACAAAACTATGACTACCATAAAAGACAACCATAAAACATAAAAAAAATAATTTTTTCATAACATATAAATTTAGTTAAATAATGCTGCTAAATTCATACAAATTGGTTAATTGGTGTTTCCTCAATGTTGATAATTATATTACTCATAAATGAGTATATTTGCAAACAGAAATTTTTTAACAATATAAAATATTGAAATTAAGTGCAATAAATAAAGATAATAGATTTTTTAAAGTAGTTAGCAAATATTTTGCACATCCAATATCTCTTACTATAATTTTTGGGCTATCAGTTATATGTTTCCTACCTATTAATTTTAATAAAACAAATATTAATCAATCAAAAAAACAGAAACTAAATCAAAATAATCTCAGTATTAGGCATGACCTAAATAATGACGGAAAAACAGAGCAAGTATTATTAACCTATAGAGGTCAAAATACGGCATATTCAGTAATTCGTGTATTTGATAACAATGTGGCATTATTTGATCAATGGAACATAAAAGGAAGTTATCTTGAGCGACAAAATCCATTGTTTGGTGACTATGATAATGATGGATTTATAGAATTATATACAATTACAAAATCTAATGACTCATTATTATTGCATGGAATAGAATTTTTCGGAGATCAAAATGATTTAATAACGAATAGATTTATTTGTGTTTCGAAATATAATAGAAATAAAAAATTAGATGTTGATTTTCATGGTGGTGATTTTGTTGATTACAATAATGATGGATTTTTAGATTTATTCTTCATATTATATTCAGGCCTTTCAAAATATCCAAGGAATATTTTCAGATATGATATTAATAATGACAGCTTAAAAATATCTCCATTTAGTGGAACAGGAATAATAAATCCCTCTTTTTTTACAGATATTGATAATGATAATAAACATGAGATTTTTGGACAAGTTCCGGCATATGGTAATTATACCAGCGAAGTTCCATTTAAAGATAGCAGCAGCTATTTAATAGTTTTTTCTGAAGATTTAGAATTAAAATTCCCTCCGGTTGAGTTCAAAGAATATCCCTGCAATTTGAGCACTGTATTAATGACCCAGGCTGATACCTCATTTTTGCTAAGTCTTTTTAATTATAATGGAACCTCACCGGGGAAATATTCAAAACTATTTCTACATACAACTAATGGAAAACAAATAAGTGAGCTATTGCTGCCAGATGAAGTAGAAGTAAATAGCTATAACATAACATACTTCGATTTTGATAATAGGAATCTAATTGTATTAACCGATATATCCGGTCAGGCATTTGAAATTAAATATCCTTTAAAATTGATAAAACTTAATGTTTCAAAAGAAATTACTAGGATAAAATCCGCTGGTAATAATTTTATTCACAAAGCAGATATTGATTTCGATAAAGAAAATGAAATCATTGTTTTTAAGCAGAATTGCGAAGACCTGTTGGTATTAGAAGAAGATTTAAGCATTTATGCTGAAATACCAGTACCAGGAGGCTCCAATTATCCTACAAATATTTTTAGCTACACTAATGACAAAGGCGAATTCCTACTCGACATTCAGGCAGGCAGGTATTATTATACTTTCAAAGTAGAAAAAAATTCTTTGTTTTTTTGGAAATATCCTATCTATCTTGGGATTTTTGGTATTATATTTTTGTTTTTCTATTTCCTGAATTTGCTACAGAAAAAAGCTGCAAAAGAAAAATACGAAAGAGAAAAAGAATTAGTACATCTTCAGTATAATTCAATAAAAAATCAGATTGAGCCTCATTTTATAGGCAATGTAATTAGTTCAATTTCCGGTTTATATGCCGAGAAACAACGAATAGAAGCGGATGCCTATGTTTCCCGATTTACCAGAATTCTAAACCAATCCTTGCTCAACAGTAATCGTGTTACTGTTCCACTACGCGACGAACTTGATTTTACACGCGACTACATAGAAATTCAGCAAAACAGATTGGAAAACAAATTCGACTTTGCAATTGAAGTAACTAAGGATGTGAGTTTCAAAACCGAAATTCCAAGAATGTTGATACACACTTTTGTAGAAAATTCAATTAAGCACGGTTTGCAGCATTGCGATTATAAAGGGCATTTATCAATTGAGGTTTCAAAAAAAGGGAGGATTATTGAAATTGTTATTGAAGATAATGGAATTGGGAGAGAAAATGCAAAAAAATTGAAAACTTTTGGTTCGGGAAAAGGAATAGAAATTGTTGGCGAAATGCTCAATCTTTATAGACGAATTTCAGGAAAGAAAATAAAATATGAAATTGAAGATATTGAAGCAAAACCCAACAACTCCGGATTTAGAGTAACTATCTCGCTACACAAATAAACTTTCAAATAATGAATGTCGTAATTATTGACAACGAAATTGCAGCTGTAAAAAGACTAAAAAGTCTTCTCCAAATGTTTGATGAGATTGATTCAATCACCGGACTTATTGATCCTCAGTTTGCTATTAAAGAAATTGTAAACAAAAAACCTGATATTGTATTTTGCGATGTTGAGATGCCAAATATTTCGGGTTTCGATTTAGTTTCGGAAATACGTAGTCAGGGTGTAGATCCAAAAATTGTTTTCGTAACAGCATACAACCACTATGCAATAAAAGCAATAAAAGAATTTGCTTTTGATTATATGCTTAAACCAGTTGATATTAATGAAATCAAAAATTTGTTTAACCGAATTGCAATAACCAAAAAATCTACAGGGAAAAATATAATTTCATTTGCTTCAAAACATAATCTTACCGAACGTGAAACAGAGGTGGTTGAATATCTTCTGCAAGGTTTATCTTCCAAAGAAATTGGAGAAAAATTATATATGAGCAAACATACTGTCGATTCTCACAGAAGAAATATTTTGTCGAAAACAGATGTGAAAAATACAAATGAATTGATTGTGCTGCTTACAACAAAGGAGTTGGTAGAAATGCTCAATTGATTCTTTTTGATTTTTTATTGAATTTGCAATTAAATTTGTCCAACGTTTTGAATGATTTTTGAAAAAATCAAAAATCCCGCCAAAACTACCTTTTCCTGCTCCCTTGTTACCCTGCCATAAATGATAGGGCTACCAATAGATTGTCGCTACAGAACTACATTCCTGCGAATGCAGGAATCCCTTCAAAATCTAGCTCACTCGATGAGATTCCTGCATTCGCAGGAATGAGTTGAAGGTTGATAAAGTTGGAACAAATTTCAAATTTCTATTTCCAAAACAAAAAAACCTGTCATCCCGATTTTTATCGGGACTGACAGGTTATATTTATAAAATTAAAAAAAACTATTTAATCACACTCATTTGTTTTACTTGCGAAACTCCATTTACATCAAGTCGGTAGTAATAAATGCCCGATTGGGATTTTTTAAAATCGTAAACAAATTTGTATAATCCAGCAACTTTGCTTCCACTTTCAAGAACCTCAATTTTCTCACCCAAAACATTATAAACCGATAGCTCAACTATTGAAGCCTCCGGCAAATAATAGCTTATAGTTGTTTGATTTTTGAAAGGATTGGGCTGGTTTTGATAAAGGACAGCCTGAGCCAATTCTTCACTTGTCAAAATTTCGCCGGCTAC
>JABHKC010000224.1 GCA_018692315.1 Bacteroidota bacterium
CTTTCTATAGCTATGCCATGGCAGATGGTATCTTTAATTATCTGTTTGATAATAAATATGGGCTAATTTATAAAACTAAACCCAAAATCCCTGATAGCCAGCTATCTATAATTTGGGAGGAAAATTGAGGAAACTTCAGTCATATTTAAATAATCAATAATCAATAAATAAACGTAGTGGGAAACGAAATAGTTCTAATATTCGAATCTATTCACAAAGTTTTAAAAGCTGAAAAATTATTGATAGAGGCAAAATTGAAACTTGAGATAATTCCCACTCCAAGAGATTTATCATCGAATTGTGGAATGGCTATCAGGCTTAAAAAAGATGAAAATAACATTAATAAAATCGGAGAAATATTAGAAAAATTCCGCATAGCTTATAAAATATTTGACAGATAGAAAATTTATGAAATTCGATTTACTAAAAAATATTGAAAATGGTGGATGTTCGGCAAAATTGCCTGCCAAAGAATTATTTGCTGCACTAAAAGATCTGCCGAAAATTGATTGCAAAAATTTGCTCGTAGATATTGAAACGCATGACGATGCCGGGGTTTATAAAATTAGCGATGAAATTGCACTGATTCAAACAGTCGACTTTTTTCCGCCGGTTTGCTCCGACCCGTTTGAGTTTGGGCAAATTGCAGCAGCAAATGCTCTGAGCGATGTTTTTGCAATGGGAGGTAAAGTGCTTACCGCAATGAATTTACTGATGTTTCCTGCAAATCAGCCAATAAAATCTATAAAGGATATTTTGAAAGGTGGGCAAGAGAAAGTTGCTGAAGCTGGCGGAGTTTTAGTTGGGGGGCACACTATTTCAGATAATATTCCAAAATACGGATTAGCTGTTACAGGAATTGTTCAACCCGAAAAAGTAATTGCAAATTCAGAAGCTAAACCGGGGGATGTATTAATCCTTACAAAGCCAATTGGCTCGGGAGTTGTGATGGCCGGCAAGAAAATAGCTGAAGTCATTGAGAAAAACTATCAGGCTGTTTTGGATTCAATGAAGCAGCTAAACAAAACTGAGGCTGAAATAATGCAAAAATTTCATATAAAATCTGCCACAGATATTACCGGTTTTGGACTTTTAGGTCATACTTTGAAAATGGCTCAAGCAAGTAATGTTTCAATAAAAATAAATTCGGCTTCGGTGCCATTGTTCGACGAGGCATACAAACTTGCCGAAATGGGCTGTATTCCAAGTGCTTCGTTCCGAAATCAAGAGTTTGTAAATCCTTATTGCAATTTCGACAAAAAAGTAAAATATGAACAAAAAATGTTGCTATTCGATGCACAAACATCTGGAGGAATGTTGATTGCAGTGCCCGAAAAAATTTCTCAAACAGTTTTAAAAGTCTTAAGAGAATCAGGAAAAGAACATTCCGAAATTATTGCTGAGGTAATTCCAAAAAATGAAAAGGAAATTTATCTTGTTTAGCTGTGTTCTATGGTAAAACTTCTGCCAAAGATTTATTCTAATAGAAATAGTAGAAAACATTACCAGGAAAGAAACATGAAGGTTAAAAAAAGTTAAATAGAGAAATGCCGTTTTATTTTTTATACATTTGTCGCAAAAATTGTTTAAAATTATAGATATGAAGAAAGTAAGTATTGTTTTGGTTTCAGCTTTGGTTTTTGTAGTTGTAGCCGGATTTGTAAATAAAAATATTGAATGGCAACAAAAAACCGCTGAAGTTAAAGTAGGTTTAAATGTAGGCGACAAAGCTCCCGAATTGGCATATAATTCTCCCGATGGAAAAGAATTAAAACTATCAGATTTGCAAGGAAAAATGGTTTTGATTGACTTTTGGGCTTCATGGTGCAAACCTTGCAGAATGGAAAATCCAAATGTAGTAAGTGCTTATAATACTTACAAAAGCAAAAAATTCAAAAATGGAAACGGCTTCACTATTTACGGAGTTTCATTAGACCGTTCTAAAGATTCTTGGGTAGAAGCCATTAAGAAAGATAATTTAAATTGGGATTATCATGTAAGCGACCTAAAATATTGGGACTGCGAAGCTGCCGGTATTTACGGAGTTAGAGGAATACCTTCAAACGTGTTGATTGATGGAAATGGTATTATTTTAGCAAAAAACCTAAGAGGACAGAAATTGCATATAACTCTTGAAAGTTTATTGAAAAATCCAAAAAGATAAAAACAAACTACATTATATAAAAAGACCTATCGAAATTGTTTTGATAGGTCTTTTTTATTGGTAAGAATTAACAATTCTGAAAGTTCTAAATTTTAGTTAAATTCGAAAACTTATTTATTTCAAAATAATACTTATGAAAAAAATAGCAATTTTTCCCGGCTCTTTCGATCCTTTTACAATTGGTCATGAATCAATCGTAAGAAGGGCATTGTCGATATTCGATAAAATAATTATTGCAATTGGATATAATTCGAACAAACCCGGATTTTTCTCATTAGAAAAGAGGAAAGAATGGATAAATATAGTTTTCGAAAACGAAGAAAAAATTGCCGTTGATGAATACATGGAACTTACAGTAGAATATTGCAAAAGGGTAGGAGCTCAGTATATTTTGAGAGGCTTACGAACTTCTGCCGATTTTGAATATGAAAGAGCAATTGCCCAAGTAAACAAAACCATGCGTCCCGAAATTGAAACCGTTTTTTTACTTACAAAACCAGAACATACACCAATAAATTCTTCTATTGTTAGAGATATAATACGGCATGGTGGAAATACTCAAGGATTATTGCCAAAGCAAATTTCTATTTCCCATTCTGATATTCCTGTAAAATAAGTCATACAGCATATTTTACTTATTTTAGATATGTAAATTATTTGTAATTTTTGAATCTAATTTTTAGATTTTAATATAACACAAAAAAATAGATTCTTTCAAAAATATTCTCCAATTATCCATTATAAATGATTTTTAATTTTGATATACTAAAGTGTAAAATTCAGCATTTAATATGATGGTATAAAATATTAATTTCAACTGATAAATGTTTTTTTTTAGATAAAATACTTTTTATACTTTAGTGCCCTCAAAAATAAAGCGTTTTTTGAATTTTTTTTTTGGAGAGGTGACCGAGTGGCTTAAGGTGCACGCTTGGAAAGCGTGTGTGCTGTTTGAAGCGGTACCGGGGGTTCGAATCCCTTCCTCTCCGCAAGAAATAGGAAATAATAAATTTAATAATAAACTGTTAATTAATTGTAACTTAAATTAAAAATAAATGAAAAAACTATTTGCATTTTTCGCAGTTATCGGATTGTTATGTATAGGAGCATCGCAAAATGCTTTTGCACAAGACGTAGAAAGTGATTCACTAATATCCGATTCAACTATTGTTGATACGACACAAGCAGAAGCCACCGATCTAGTAATAGAAGAAAGTACAGATGCTGATACTCCGGTAGTTGAAGAAGAAATTGGTTTTCATCAACAAGTAAAACAAAAATTTATTGAAGGTGGAGCGGGTTTTATGACATTCGTTCTTTTAGCTTTAATTCTTGGTCTTGCATTAGCTTTCGAGAGAATAATATATTTGAATTTAGCTACAACAAATACAAAGAAATTACTGTCAAATGTTGAAAATGCTCTAAATTCGGGTGGAATTGACGCAGCAAAAGAGGTTTGTAGAAATACAAGAGGTCCGGTTGCAAGTATTTTTTACCAAGGTTTAGATCGCTCCGATGAAGGAATAGAAATGGTAGAAAAATCTGTAATTTCATACGGAAGCGTTCAAATGGGATTACTTGAAAAAGGATTAACCTGGATTTCGCTATTTATCTCTATGGCACCAATGCTTGGTTTTATGGGTACGGTAATTGGTATGATCGAAGCTTTTGATGCAATTAAAGTTGCCGGTGATGTTTCTGCATCACTTGTTGCAGGAGGTATTTCTGTGGCACTTATTACAACAGTTTCCGGACTTATTGTTGCTATGATTCTTCAAGTATTCTACAATCTTATCGTAGCAAAAATTGATGGAATTGTTAACAATATGGAAGATGCTTCTATCTCATTGATAGACATTTTAGTTAAATTTAATCATAAAAATAAGTAATTATGCTCAAAAAAGTTTCATTAATCCTATCAATTGCTCTATTAGCTATATCGGTAGTTTTTGCGATATACCTTTTTTACGCAGGAGGACAATTTGATAGCGAGGCACCATTTTCAGAGAAATTGGCAGCCATTGGTCCTGCTCTTGATGCAGCTCTCTTTTGGGTATATATTCTTATCGGATTTGCTGCTGTAACTTCTATCATTTTTACACTTGTATTTATGATTACAAATCCTCAGAATGCAATAAAATCATTAATTGTTATTGGCGGCTTAGTGATAATAGTATTTTTATCCTATTATATTGCTTCCGATGAAATAATGAATTTTCATGGTTCGGAGAAGTTTTTCTATGGGGAGGAAGGTTTAGTGAATGCTGAAACTACCAAAGCTGCACAAAGTTTCTCAAGAAAAGTAGGAACAGGATTATTTGCCACCTATATTGTTGGAATTATGGCAATTGTTTCTGTGATATATTCTGCTGTTTCTAAAGCATTCAAATAGTATATCTTGTTTCGTTCAAAAAACGGAACAATTATTTTAACTCTTTTTAATAAAAACATATTATGGCAAGAAGAGATGCAGGAGAATTTAGTGCAAGTTCGATGGCCGATATAGCTTTCTTACTACTTATTTTCTTTTTAGTAACCACAACAATGGATGTTGATTCCGGATTATCCCGAAAACTTCCTCCTCCGGTTGATGAGGAGCCTGAAGATACTCCACCTATCAAGGAACGAAATGTTTTCATAGTTTTGATAAACACTTTGAATCAGGTTCAGATTGAAGGGAAATTGACTAAGATAATTGATATAAAAGAAAAAGCAATTGAGTTTATATCAAATCCTGAAAACAGTGATGAATTACCTCAAATGGAATTGCTTTCAGTAAAAATGGAGAAAGCAATAGACAAAGGAAATGGAAAAGAAGCAGGATTATATAAAAAAGCAATCAAAACTTTTGGCGATTTGTCGGTAGCAAAAATGGCGGTAATTTCATTGCAAAATGATAGAGGTACATCTTATAAGACCTATATTGAGGTGCAAAATGAACTTATTTCAGCCTACAATGAATTACGAAATGGATTGTCTATGAAAATATTTGGTGCGAAATATGACGATTTGAAAAAGAATGAGCAGAAACTTGTTAAAAAAGTTTATCCGCAAAGAATTTCGGAAGCTGAACCTAAAAATATTGGAGGAAAATAATTATGGCAAAATTTGGGAGAAAAGACAAAGGAGGTAGCCCGGCTATTTCAACCGCTTCATTACCTGATATTGTTTTCATGCTTTTGTTCTTTTTTATGGTAACAACTGTAATGAAACAAGACGATTTGAAGATAGATGTAACTTTACCTCAAGCAACTGAGATAAAAAAACTTGAGAAAAAATCGTTGGTGAGTTATGTATATATCGGTGCACCTAAGAAGAAATTTCAAAAACTTTGGGGAACTGAACCAAGAATTCAGCTAAACGATGTTTTTTCAAAAGTTGAGGATATTCAGGATTTTATAACAAGCGAAAGAGAAGCAAAAGACGAAGCAGAAATTCCATTTATGTTCACATCATTAAAAGTCGATGAGGAAACAAAAATGGGAGTAGTGTCTGATGTAAAGCAAGAATTGCGAAAAGCTCAGGCATTGAAGATAAATTATTCGTCGCGACAGAGAATAAAATAGCATAATTTTGCAGATATAGAAAAGAGAGGGATTAAAAATAGTTCCTCTTTTTTTTTGTGTTGGCTGTTGGTTTTTAGCTGCTGGTTGTTGGCTAAAAGCTAAAAGCCAATATTTGTTTCAAAAAATACAAATAAATCATATTTTTGCAAATTATTTAATGAATATAATTAATAATGTTTGCGAAAAACAAAAAAACAAATTCAATGGCAAAAAATACCGAGCTTGATTCAAATACTATTAATCTTATAGGTACAGGCACTAAAATTACAGGAGATATTACCTCAAGCGGCGATTTACGAATTGATGGAATTTTGAAAGGAAATATTTCTACTAAAGGAAAATTAGTGGTAGGTCAAACAGGTACAATCACCGGAGAAATAAATTGCAAGAATTCAGATATTTCGGGAACAATCAACGGAAAAATATTGGTTTCTGACTTGCTTTCATTAAAAACTACTGCAAAAATTTATGGCGACATTATTACTAATAAACTTGCTATTGAACCGGGTTCTGTTTTTACCGGTACTTGCAATATGGATAGTAAAAGCCCAATTAATGAAAAACAAAAAACAGAAAAATTCTCTAAATAATTATGCAAAATATAGCGGCATTGCATTCCAAATGCTGACTATAATCTTGATTGGCGTTTTCGGTGGAATAAAGCTTGACGAATTCCTTAGCTTCGAATTCCCTCTATTTACTCTAATTTTTACTATTCTCGCAGTTGCCTTGTCAATATATTATACCATTAAAGATTTGTTAAAATAAATATCGATGCAAAAATCCCTTAAATCTATTATTACAAAATTGATTGTTTTTTCAGCTATTCTTATCACTTTAAGTGTGATTTTCTACACAACAATTCTTAAAAATTTTTATTTGCCGGTATTTCCATTTCTATTAGCTCTTTTCATTTTAATTACTGCTATAATTCAAATTATGTTGGTGAGAATCGGAAAAAACGAAATGGCAAAATTTACAAGATATTTCATGCTTACCCTAACTATAAAAATATTTGTATTTCTTATTTTTTTAGTTTCATATATTTTTCTCGACAAAGAAAATGCAGCTATTTTTCTTGTTACTTTTTTAGTGCTTTTTATAGTTTTTCTTCTTTACGAAGTTATAACTTTATACACTGCCTTTCAGAAAAACTAAATAGAAATTGAGTTTTCATCTGACTTAGAAAATTGCTACAACTGTTTTTCTAATATAGAAAAGTGAAAAAATGTGTTGAATTTTTACCAATATAGAAATGCAATTACTGCTTTTGTATAAAAATTTTAAATCTTTAATAATAATTGAAAAATATATATATTTTTGGTGAGAATTATTTTGGATTTTGTTTAGAAATTAAAAAATTGGAATTGTGTTATTTGAATATGTTATAAAGCAGTATTCCAAATCCTCATTAAAATTGTTAACACTTTATTTGAAAATATAAGATGAAAAAATCAGCACAAACAAGAGAATCTCATCTCAGAAGTATTATTAAATCTATAACATGGCGTATTTTAGCTTCATCAATCACTACTTTAATTGTATATATTTTTATGCAAGACAAACCGGAAATCGCATTTCTTATTGGAGGAATTGAGCTTTTTATTAAAATGTTTGTTTATTATTTGCATGAACGAGTTTGGAATTTAGTTACTCCCGGAACTATTCGAAAAATTATTCCTCATAAAGATAAAATAGATTAACATCTAAAATAATGGCAACAAAACTCAAAGAAATATTTTTTACCGAAGATTCTGTAAACTTATTTGCAGAACAAATATTGAAAAATTTTAAAGGTTTTGACAAAGTCAAATTTCTAAAACTTGTTTATTGCCAGAATTGGAAGGATTTTGAGTTGAAAGAAAAAATGAGACATTTGTCAATTTCGCTTAAATCTACATTGCCAGAAAATTTTGAGGAGGCTGTGAATATTTTGATAGAAATTTCGCCTTTCATAAAAGGATTTGAAGCAATGACTTTGCCTGACTTTGTTGAAGTATATGGGATGGAGCATTTTGATTTGTCTTTAAAAGCACTTGCTATTTTTACGAAATATTCTTCATCGGAATTTGCTATTCGACCATTTTTGAAAAAAGATCCGCAAAAAACAATGGAGTTTATGAGCGATCTTGCCAAAAGTAAAAATGAGAACCAAAGACGATTTGCGAGTGAAGGTTGTCGTCCGAGATTGCCTTGGGCAATGGCTTTACCTGATTTTAAAAAAGATCCAACCTTAATTTTTCCAATTTTAGAAAAACTTAAAAGCGATGAGTCTGAATTTGTAAGAAAAAGTGCAGCAAATAATTTGAACGATATTTCGAAAGATAATCCCGATTTGGTTTTAGATGTTTGTGAAAATTGGTATGGCCTTTCAAAAAATACCGATTGGATTGTTAAACATGCTTGCCGAAGTTTGTTGAAGGCTGGCAATAGTCGTGCTTTAATGATTTTTGGTTTTGAAGATGCGAAAAATGTAATTGTTAGAAATTTGATTTTCGATAAAAAAACAGTTCAGATTAGTGAAGAAATTGTTTTTTCATTTCAATTAGAATTACAAGCCGAAAAATATAGCAAAATTCGCTTAGAATACGGAATGGATTTTATGAAGGCAAACGGAAAACTTTCAAGGAAGATATTTCAAATATCAGAAAAAACCTATGAGCAGGGCACTTTTTCAATTACTAAAAAACATTCATTTGTAAATAGAACTACTCGCAAACATTACTTAGGCAAACACAGAATTGCAATTATTGTGAATGGGGAAGAAAAAACTGTTCAGGATTTTGAGCTTGTTTCAGTCAACTAATCTATTTAATCTATCCTAAAGGACTTTTTAAAACTATTGGAAAAATATGTTTCAATAGTTATAAATCTACATTTTATAAAATTTCGATACATCTGCAAAACCTGCATATAGCCTGCATTTCACAATTTGTATTTAAAGTTAATAAAAAAAATATCAATAATTTTGTAATAAAATACGAAAATATTCGTAATTAAATTTGGAAATACGAAATGTTTCGTATTATATTTGCAAATAGAAATTTGTAATATGAAAATGAAAAAGTTGAAACCTACGGAATCGGAACTTGAGATACTTCAAATCTTATGGAAATGCGGTGCAAGCTCGGTTAGATTTGTGAATGACGAATTAAACAAAAACAAACAAGTTGGTTACACAACAAGCTTAAAAATAATGCAAATCATGGCAGATAAGAATTTGGTTTCAAGGATAAAAGATGGCAGAACACATATCTACTCTGCCGCCATCGAACAAAAAGACACACAAAACCAATTGCTAAAAAAGCTGGTTGATGGTGTTTTTGCCGGATCTGCAAAAAATCTTGTTATGCAAGCTCTCGGAAACCATGAGGCATCAAAATCGGAATTGGAAGAAATACGAAAGTTTATTAATGATCTTGAAGAAGAGAAATCATGAATATAATAAATGCCTTCTTTAGCAACGAGTTAATCAAAATATTTGGTTGGACATTAATACATTCTATTTGGCAAGTTATGTTGATAGCCATCCTCCTAAAGATTTTTTTGATTTTATATAAGAAGCAGTCTTCTGATTTTTTGTACAGAATGGCTGTAACATCAGCTATTTTGTGTGTTTTGATTGTTTCACTTTCGTTTGCAAATATTTATAAAAACTATAATTCTGATTTATCAACTAATTCTTATAACTCCCAAATTCTAAATTCGCAGAACTACTTTTCGCAAAAGAGCTTAACTTCCTCTGGAAATATTAATCAAAATGATATTGATAATTATATTTTTTCAGAAATTATAGATTTTACAAACAGCTATCTACATGTAATTGTAACATTTTGGTTTATAGGCATTTTTGTATTAATAATTAGATATTTCGGAGGTCTTGCTTTAATTTTTCGATTGAGGACAAAAAAATCAATTTCAATTTCAGACGAGTGGATTCAAAATTTTGAGAAGCTAAAGAAAAAATTGAAAATCAATAAAAAAGTTGAAATATTTGAATCTTATGCCACCCAAATTCCAATAATAATCGGTTATTTTAAACCTATTATTTTTTTACCTGTGGCTATGTTAAATTCTCTTCCATACGATCAGGTTGAAGCAATTATTCTTCACGAGTTAGCCCATATCAAAAGAAATGATTTTATAATAAATATTATTATTTCTTTTTTTGAGGTCGTTTTTTTCTACCATCCTGGATTTTTATGGATAAATTCAATTATAAAATCAGAGAGAGAAAACTGTTGTGATGATGTTACGGTGAAAGCTTGCGGTACTGCTAAGCCACTTCAAAATGCTTTGGTAGAATTGCACAATTTTTCACAGACTTCCCCAAAATTTGCACCCGCATTAATCAAAAATAATAACCTAATTAAACGAATTAAACGTATGAAAACTAAACATTTATCTTCGACCCATGGAAAAGGAAGAGTAATTGGTATTACTTTATTGTTCTTAACAATTTCTGTATTGCTTATAAATTCTGCTTTTTCACCTAAAACATCCGATCTGCCTGAATCTTTGGTGAATTTTACTAATTATTGCCAACCTTCAACGACATTTTCAAATGATTTAAAGAATGATTTTAATCTGAAAATACATGAAAATGAGAATGCTATTTTTTTAGAAAGTGTTGAACTACTTCAAGATACGATAAAAGAAAAGGATACAATTACAAGTAATATTCATGAAACTCATGTTAAAAAAAATGAGGAGATTAGAATTGAAATGGATGGTGATGGAAAAATTTTGGAAGTAAGGAAAAATGGGATTCCTGTGCCTAAAGACAAATATGAAGAATACAGAAATCAAGCAAATAGTAAAACCGGTTACCATTATTATTTTTCAGATTACGATTTTGATGAGTTAAAAAATGCCTATCTCGAAGCCATAGAGGTGTATAAAAATGCAAGCGAAGAAATAGCCCTTTCGGAAGAAGATATGGAAAAAATAAAAAATGCCCACCAAGAAGCTATGCTGGTTTACAAAGAGGCTTTTGAAGACTTCAATTTTTCAGATTCGATGTTTTATCATAACGACCATGATTTTGAATTCGACTTTGATTTTGAGAATTTTGAAGAGGATTTTGATTTTATTCACGAAGAGTTTGCAGATTTTTTTGAGGATTTTGCAGAAGAATTTGAAGATTTTGCGGATGAAATGGATGATTTGAAAGTGGAGCTACACGACAAGATTGAAGAAATTGAACTTCTAGAAGAACTAGAAGAACTAGAAGAACTTGAGCAAGAACTTACCGAACTATCTGAAGAATTGCTGGAAATAGGAAACTCTGATGATATCGAAAATGTTTTTCGAAGAGAACTTGTTGAGGATGAAATAATTGATGAAGATGATAATATGAGTTTTACAATTTCTACCAAAAAGTTTATAGTAAACAAAAAAAAGCAATCGAAAAATATCCTTAATAAATATTTAAAACTATACGAATCAATTGCTGGCGAAGCATTGCAAAAAAACACTACTATAAGTGTTAGAGATTAAAGGAATCATTACATATAGGAAATAATTACCAAAACCCGATGTTTTGGGTTTAGTTCAATATCCCGATTTTTATCAGGACTTAACCAGACTCATAAGTTCCTCGCTACTATAATATTCTAAGGTGTTAACCATAGTTTTTTTCAATCTACAAAAGTCTCTTTTGTCACAGATTTCAGTTCTTTTATTTCAGCTTGTGATAATCTTCCTAAAATTCTAACGATTCTCTGTTTGTCAATAGTCCGAATTTGGTCAATTACAATCCAGCCAATTTTTTTGTCGTGTTGTACTTCAATTCTAGTCGGATATTTAAGTGATGTTGTAGTCATCGGCGCAACAATAATCGTTCGAAGGTATTTATTCATTTCGTCCGGTGAAATAATAATTGATATTCAATCTGGGTGGGCATTATATATTTCCAGAGAGTGAAAGTCTCTTACAGGCTGGGTTGGTGAAGCCTGTTAGTAAGTCGCTGGGGGTGGTAGCTGCGAAGCTACATCTGAAGGAAGCGAGACTACAAACTCCAGTACTGACGAATAGAACCGACCAAAGGGAGCTCATGAACACAATTAAAATAAACACTGTTGTGAATAAATAGTATATGAGGCTGTTTGAAATGGGTAAGCAAGCACATCTTTGTAATGCCCCTGACCAACAAATTTCAGA
>JABHKC010000225.1 GCA_018692315.1 Bacteroidota bacterium
CAGGATATAAATGTTTAACTGTAAACTTTTTTTAGGACGAGTCATTATGTCTTTGTCAACGCTGAAAGAAAACAGCCAGTGTACAACACTATCTATAAATAATCGAACAAAGATAAATGGTTGTGCGATTACAGCAGAAATCTTATTACGAAAAGTAGATAATGTTTTGGGAAATACAAATAATTATAATTTGAAGAAGTTTTTTGACGATTAGAATGTAATTCTTTTGTAGAGTAAACGAATGCTTTCAATTTCAAATAAATAAGAAAACCTCAAAATCCAAAATGAATCAAGAAATCAAAAATATCGTAGATGAAATTGTAAATGAGATGGGAAAGTCGGTTGAAATGACGATTCCTATACTTCAGGAGATTCAAAATAAATTCAATTATTTGCCTGAAGAAGCTTTGCAAAGAGTTTGCGAAACTACTGATATTTCTGCTTCAAGAATTTTTAGTGTATCGACTTTTTATTCGCAATTTCGGCACAAACCGGTTGGAAAACATATAATTAGCGTTTGTGTTGGAACTGCTTGCCACGTAAAAGGAGCAGGTTTGGTTTACGATGCTGTTGAACGAGAGTTGAAAAAAAGGGGGAATAATCAGAGCGATAAAAACTTTTTATTTACAGTTGAAAAAGTTGCTTGTTTGGGATGCTGTACTCTTGCACCGGTTGTTCAAATTGACGAAACAACTTTTGGTCATGTTTCAGTAAGTCAGGTGCCAGAAATTTTGGATGAATTTCTGAGAAGTTCAAAAAATAAAAAACCGGGATTTCAAAAAGTTGTAGATCAAAAAGATAAAACTCAGGGTGAAATTCGTATTGGGCTTAATTCATGCTGTGTTGCCAGCGGAAGTTCTGATATAAAAGAGGAGATTGAAAAAACACTCGTCGAAAATAATATCGATATTGATATAAAGCAGGTTGGCTGCGTAGGCATTTGCAATCAGGTTCCTTTAATGGAAATTCACAAGGAAAACGAAGCCCCTACAATTTATTCGAAAATCACTGCCGACGAAGTTAATGAAATAATTCTCAGACATTTTAAGTCGAAAAATTATTTCACCCGCTTAAAAAGTCGAATAAATTCTTTTGCAGATAATTTGTCAAATGTTGATATTCCCGAAAGGACAAAACAATATTTAGCGAGCGAAAAAAACACTCCAATTTCCGATTTTCTTGATAGTCAGATACATATTGCAACTGAAAATAGCGGACAAATTGATCCTGTCGATATTTTAGAATATGAAAAATATGGCGGTTTCGAAGCTCTAAAAAAATGTCTTTTTCAGCTTTCTTCATCAGACATAATCGATATTGTTCAAAAAAGTGGGCTCAAAGGTAGGGGAGGTGCAGGCTTTTCTACCGGAACGAAATGGAAATTGGTGAAGGAAAATATTTCGGATAAAAAATTTGTAATTTGTAATGGCGATGAGGGCGATCCGGGAGCTTTCATGGACAGAATGCTCTTAGAGTCATTTCCATTCAGAATAATTGAAGGAATGATTATCGCATCAATTACAATTGGAGCTGAAATATGTATTTTTTATATACGAGCCGAATATGGTCTTGCTGTTCAGCGGATTAGCCAGGCAATTGAAATTTGTAAACAAAACAATATTATTGGTAAAAATATTTTGAATAGTGGTTTTTCTGTTGAAGTAGAACTGTTTAAGGGTGCCGGTGCTTTTGTGTGTGGCGAGGAAACTGCATTAATTTCATCGATAGAAGGCGAAAGGGGATTTCCTAAAATCCGGCCTCCTTTTCCTTCAGAAAAAGGGATTTATGGATTTCCTACTTTAATTAATAATACAGAAACTTTTTCGCTAATATCGTGGATAATCAGGAATGGTTCGGAGAATTTCAAAAACATTGGAACAAAAAATAGCTCCGGCACAAAAGTTTTTGCTTTGGCAGGAAAGATAAAACGAGGTGGGCTTATTGAAGTTCCTATGGGAATGAGCATAAAAGAAATTATTGAAAATATTGGTGGAGGAATTGCAAATGGCAAAAAATTTAAAGCAGTTCAAATTGGCGGGCCATCGGGTGGCTGCATTCCGGTACATTTGGCGGAGATTCCTATCGACTATGATTCGCTTACAAATGCAGGTTCAATGATGGGTTCGGGTGGACTAATAGTTCTTGATGAAGACGATTGTATGGTAGATATTGCAAAATATTTCTTGTCTTTCACTCAGGATCAATCTTGCGGAAAATGCACATTTTGTAGAATAGGAACCAGAAGGATGTTGGAAATTCTCGAAAAAATTTGTTCTGGAAAAGGAAAAATGAACGATTTGAAAATTTTGGAAGAGCTTGCCATCAAAACAACCAAAGGGAGTTTGTGCGGACTGGGAAAAACTGCCTCAAATCCTATACTTTCAACATTAGAATATTTTAGAGATGAATATGAAGCACATATTCATGGAAAATGTCCTACCGGAAAATGCGAAAATATGATTTCATATTTGGTTAAAGAAAATTGCATTGGCTGTACTAAGTGTGCACAGAAATGCCCATCTGATGCTATATTATCCGTCCCATATGAATTGCACATAATCGACCCTGAAAAATGTATAAAGTGCGATATTTGCCGTTTGGTTTGTCCTACTGATTCTATTGTTAGAAAATGAAATTCTAAGGTTTTATTGTATTAGAAAATTATGGTAAAAATAAATATTGATGACAAAAAATATGAGGTAGATGCCGGAACAACAATTCTTGATGCTACAAAAAAAGCAGGAATTGAAATTCCAACAATGTGCTATTTAAAGGGTATTTCAAACCAAGCTTCATGTATGCTTTGTGTAGTGAAGAATTGCGACAATGGGGAATTACTAACTTCCTGTGCTGTAAAAGCTGAGGAGGGGATGAATATTTCAACAAAAGACAAAGAAATATTTGAAGCAAGAAAGTCGGCTTTGGAACTGCTTTTGAGCGACCATGTGGGCGATTGCGAAGCTCCTTGCAGAATTGCTTGTCCCTTATTTTTGCAAATTCCTGCAATGAATCGAAACTTTGCAGCGAATAATTTTGATTATACTTTAAAAGTAATTAAGGAAGAAATTGCTTTTCCGTTGATAATGTGCAGAATATGTTCAGCCCCATGCGAAAAAGTCTGCCGCCGCCGACAGGTCGATACGCCCATTTCAATACGTGAAACAGTTAGTTTAATAAGCTCAGAAAATTTGAAATCTTATAAGAATTTCAAGCTTGAAAAAGAATTTAATAAAAACAAAAAGATTGCAATTGTAGGAGCAGGCTTATCGGGTTTGGGGTGTGCGTATCATTTGTTGCAGAAAGCTTACGATTGTACTATTTTTGAAAAAAATGAAAAAGCCGGTAGTAGTTTAAGGGAATTCTCGGAAGAAGAAATGCCGGAAAGTTTGTTAGAAACCGAAATCGAAAATCTTAAAATAAATGGTGCTAAATTTGTTTTTAATCAAAAAATTGATGGTCAAAGAATTGAAAATCTGAAAAACGAATTTGATATTATCCTTATAGCTAACGGTTCGGTATTTAACTTTCTTGAAAAGGAAACTATTTCAAAAAATATTAGAAAAATTGATAACAACAAACCCATCTTTTACAAAAATGATAGAAAAATTGTTATTTGCTCAAGTGTTTTTCAAAACAAAGAAAAATTAGTAAAAATATTGGCTTTGGCAAAAAATACTGCAACTGTTGTGGATAGTTTATTCATTGAAAAAAAAACCAACAGTTATGTGAGATTTTTTAATTCGAAATTTGGAAACCTACGTGAACATGAAATAAATGAATATTTGAAAGAAACAGAAATTGGAATAGAAGAAAGAAAAAAAACAGAGCCAACAAAACAAATCTCAAAAAATGAGATTATGGCCGAAGCTCAAAGTTGTATGAGTTGCGATTGCCGAAAACCAGTTTCTTGCAAACTCAGAATTTATTCTAATCAGTATGACGCAAAACAGAGAAAATATGGTTTTGGAGAAAGGAAATCTTTGCAAAAATATTTTGAGCATCCCGATATTGTATTTGAACCCGAAAAATGTATAAAATGCGGGCTCTGCATAAAAATTGCAAACAAAAATGTCGAAAAAACCGGATTAAGTTTTTTTGGCAGAGGCTTCGATATGAAAGTTGATATTCCTTTCGATAGAGCTATAAATGAGGCAATTACAAAATCGGCAGAAGAGTGTGTAGAAGTTTGCCCTACTGGTGCAATTTCTGATAAAGCATTTTTCGAAAATAAAAATCGAATTTCCTGACATGAAAATTTGTCTTATTCGCAATTATTAATATTTAAAAAATGAATATTTTAAGGAAAATTATATTATTAATATTTGCTTCTTCAGTATTTCTTAGTGCTTTTTCGCAAGAAAAGACTTGCTGGAAATCGCACAGGTTTGATGCATCTTTATGTGGAAAAACAGATTTGGAGCTTAAAAAACTGTACAAACTAAAATGGACTTATAAAACTGAAGATGCCATTAAATCGTCACCCATTGTTTGCAAGGACAAAATCTTTGTTGGCTCTGACGATGGTTTTGTCTATTCGATTTTTTTGAACGGAAAGTTAAATTGGAAATATAAGGCTGAAACATCGGTTGAGGCAGCTCCGCTTTTACTGGATAATTTAATAATTGTAGGCACTCTCGAAGGAATTTTGCTTGCTTTAGATTCGGAAACAGGCAAATTAATTTGGAAATATTCTTGTGATGGTCAAATCTCCGGAGCTGCAAATTGGGCATATTCAAAAAAAAGAAAGCACAACATTGTTTTGGTTGGAAGTTACGATTACAATCTTCATTGTTTAAATTCTGCAAATGGCGAGCTTTTATGGAAATATGAGTCGGACAATTTTATTAATGGAACTCCGGCAATAAATGATGAAATTGCAGTTTTTGGTGGTTGCGATGGTTTTTTGCATTTGGTGAAAATTGAAAACGGCCAAGCAATTGATAAAATCGAAATTGGAACTTACATTGCTTCATCGCCTGTGCTTGTCAATGATTTTGCATTTTTTGGAAACTATGATGGCGATTTTTATAAAATAAATCTATCGTCGAAAAAAGCTACATGGACAAACAAAAATACAGGAGCTTATATTGGGGCTCCTGCTGTTTCAGACAGTTTTGTTGTGGTTGGTTCGAACAATAAAAATTTGTATTGTTTCGACACGAGCAATGGGGATTTAATTTGGAAGTTTAAAACATTGCAAAAAATTGATAGTTCGCCAATAATTACAAAAAAATCGGTAGTAATAAGTTCAACTGATGGAAGAATTTATATTATTGATAAAAATTCAGGAAAGAAAAAATGGTCGTATGAAATTGGAAGTGCGATAGTTAGCACTCCGGCGGTAACAAAGAATTTCATAATTGTAGGAGCAACAGATGGTAAAATCTACACTTTCGAAGGATTTTGATTCTTGCTTAAAATTTGGAAGTTGGTAGCAAAAAAAGTTAAGAGCGAATAAGTTTTAGGACAGTTATTCTATTTTTTTTGAATATGTTTTTTAATCATTTTAATTAAATCTGATGCTTTCGCAGGTTTTTTTAAATAGTCATCGCATCCGGCATTTAAACTTTTCTCTTCGTCGCCATAAAGGGCGTAGGCTGTATAAGCAATTATTGGCAAATTTTTATTGATTACTCTTATTTTAGTTGAAGTTTCGTAACCATCAAGTTCGGGCATTCTAATATCCATGATGACAAGGTCTATATTTTGGTTGTAAACAATAAAATCTAATGCTTCTTTTCCATTTTTTGCCCATAATGTTTTTGCCTCAAATTTTTTCAAAACCATTTCGATTAGTGCAAAATTTGATTCTTCGTCTTCAACAATAAGAATTGTTTTTCCTTTTAAAGTGTTTATTTTGTCTTCCGTAATTGTGCTTTCTTCCGATACAAATAATTTTTTTGAGATTTTTATCGGAATATCTACAAAAAATGTTGAACCTTTTCCTAATTCAGATTTTATTGAAATTGTTCCACCAAGCAAGTCTGTAAGTTTTTTTGATATTGTTAGTCCTATTCCAGCACCTTCGTATTTTCTTGTATGTGATTCTTCTACTTGACGGAATTTTTCAAAAATATAATTGAAATATTTTTGATCGATACCAATTCCCATATCTTGTACGAAAAATTGTATGTGTTTTTGGTTTTCTTTCACTATCACTTTATATCCGTATTTAATGTTTATTACATCTTTCGAGAATTTGAAAGCATTATTTAGAATGTTCATTACAATGTGATACAATTTTTCTCCATCGATATTTATACTAAGTTCTTCATTAGATTTATCAGGAATAAATTCCATGAAAATTTCCTTATTGTCGAAATTTTTTGATTCAATATCTAATGACAGTTTTATTTTTGATGCTAAATCAATTAATTGAATATCGCTTTGTGTAACTTTTAATTCGCCACTTTCAAGTAATGAAAGTTGAAAAATGTCATCGATAATTTTGCTAAGATGAATCCCACTTGAATTTATCATTTGGTTAAGTGTAATAATTTCATCAATAGGCATTTCCTTGTCAATTATTTCAGAAAATCCAATAATTGCAGTAAGTGGAGTTCTCAATTCGTGCGACATAGTAGCAAGAAATGATGATTTAAGTGAATCTGCTTCTTCGGATTTTTGTAGGGCATATTTTAGCTTTTTCTCATAATCAATAATGTCTGATATGTCGATTGCAGTTGCAGAGAAGTATTTTTCATTTTTTTCTTCATCAAAAATGGTCATAGCATTCATCAAAGTTGGAAAAACTGTAGCATCTTTTCGTGCGTGCCAAACTTCTATATTGGTGAAATACCCTTCACGATGAAGAGAATTTTGTGATTCTAAAAGGGATGGAATTTGTTCTTCATTATGCAGAATAGTGAGGTTTTGCCCAACAATTTCGTCTGCTGTGTAGTTGTGCATTTCTGCAAAACAGTTATTTACATACAATAGTTTTCCTTTTGAATCGAAAATGCAAGTTCCGTAATTTGCAGTATCCGAGATTGTTTTAAATTTTCTTAATTCTTGTTCAGTTTTTTTCCTTTCGGTAATGTCGATTATCATACCTATCAAATTGTCTCCCAGTAAGGTGGCATTTATAATTGTAGAAATAGTTTTATTTTTGCTAGTGATAAGCTGTGTTTCAAAATTTACAACTTTACCGTGTTTTTTTATTTCAGCGATAAATCTTTGCCTGTCATTTGGATTTTTATATATTGCAACAGCACCTTTTTTATATAATTCTTCTTCAGTATCAAACTCTCCAAGTTTTAGGGATGCCTGATTTGCATAAATTATGTCTCCTTCTAAATTAGTTTCATAAACAGCAATGTTGGTATTTTCTACAAAACTTCTAAACTTTTCTTCGCTTTGTTTTAGTTTGTTTTCAGCAATAGTTCTGGCAAAAGCCGAACCAAATTGTGCAGGAATATACCTTAGTATCTTTATAGTATGTTCGCTAAATTCTTCGTATGAATATGAAGCCAAATTTATGGCAGCAATTACCTTATTTTTGTGCAAAAGAGGGATTATTCCTATAGCTTTTAAACCGGTTTTTATCCTGACTCCTTCCTTATAATTATCTATTAGCTTATTATATGGTTTAAAAATTGGTTTTCCTTTATTGACCATTTTTGCCTGGGGAGAATTAGAATCAAAATAGGTAGCATTCTGAATAAACTCGTTGTTCAAACCAGCACTTTTTTTCAATATTAAGCTCTTGCTTTCTTCGTCAACAATATAAATTCCACCGGCATCAATATCTCTATGGCTTAACAAGTAATTTAAAATTGCTTCACACATTTGGTCTATACTACTAATCTCAGAAACCAGTTTTGTTAGTTCGTACTGGTTTTTTAGTTCATTCACTGAATTCACTTGCTGAGTAATATCAAAGAAAATCCCACTTGAACCAATAAATTTATTTTCTTTGTTTAGTTTCGGAGTAACAGTTACTTTTATTATTCTTTTTACGCCGTTTTTTCTAATAATTATTAATTCGTATTTGCTTGAAACTCCGAGCTGTCTATTTTTTGATTCCTGATAGACTTTGTTTATCATTTCAGGTGCAATTACATCTTTCAAATTTTTACTTAAAAGTTCTTCAACAGTATAGCCAAAGATATGTGCTGCTGCTTGATTTGCATAATTGAAATTTTCATTTGCATCTAAATTGATAACACCTTCTTCAATTGTTTCAACTAAATTTTGATATTTTCGCTCTTTTTTCCATATTTTTTCTGTTTGAGTAATTAGTAAATCTTCAAGTCTTGCATTTCTAATCTTCAATGCTTCTTCCATTTCTCTAATTCTAATCATTGAATGCAATTGAGCACGAAGTTCTGTAGGTTCGATTGGTTTTGTGAGAAAGGCATCGGCTCCTGCGTTAAAACCTTTTATTCTGCTGTCAACATCAGTTTTATATGCGGTAATGAGAATAAC
>JABHKC010000226.1 GCA_018692315.1 Bacteroidota bacterium
TAGAATCATTCTAATTAAAGTGCGAAAAAATTTAAACCCAAATACAAAAATTAAACAAAACTCATTAATATTAATTAATTTGAGCTTGAAAATTTAAAAAACTATATGAAAAAAAAAGTTTATGAATTAATCAGGTTAGAAACAGTTAATTTTTTTATCAAATAATTATAAATATTTTTGTTTGATGAAAATGAAATACAACAAAGATATATACAAAATCTATACTTGGAAAAATTTATTAATGTTTCATTGGATAATAAATCCGGGTTTGGCAATTAACGAACTGATATTAGGACAAAGAGTTCCGAAAATTTCCTTGGAAGATAAAACTTCAGATAAACCGAAAGTTGAAAGAACTTATGTTCCTTGTCCGCATTGTGAAAAATTTCACGATAGCAGAACTTGGTCGCTACAAAATGGAACTGCGTTTAAAAATTGGTTTGGACTTTATTGTAACAATTGTGGTGATATTATTCCATGTTTGACAAATGTTTTGAGTTTCGTTATTCTTATTTTAACCTATCCGTTTTGGGTATGGTTTAAAAATGACTTGAAAAAGAAATGGTTAGAAAAACAAGATGAAAGATATAAAAACCTTGATTTGGAAAGTCCATTAAATCCATTAAAAAAACGAACTTGGATAATATCCGGTTTAATTTGGGGCTTATTAATGTTTATAACAATGACTTTTATTTTTCCTTTTTTTAATGGAGATTCAATTACTTTGAAGAAATCTCTTCTTAGTATTCCAGTGTGGTCAATCGCCGGACTTGGATTTGGATATTCTATGAAGTTTTTTACAACTAAAAAAGGGAAAAATACTGACACCAATAAAGTTTTATAGATAGTGGGATTCAAATCACACTATTTTCAATTTCCATTTGCCTTGTTTAAATAAATAGGCGGCTAAAATTGTCATTACAATTTCGGCAATTATTATTGATAAAAACACCCCTTCTTCTCTCATGCCAAATGGTAAAGAAAGTATGTAAGCTATTGGAATTTCAATTATCCAAAAGCTAATGAAATTGATTTTTGTTGGTGTAATTGTGTCGCCGGCTCCATTAAAGGCATTTGCGAGAACCATTCCAAGTCCATAGGCTATAAATCCGAAACTCACAATTCGTAAACATGACGAACCACTTGAGACCACTACAGGATCATCAATAAATAGTTTTACGAAAAAATCAGGAAAAATCACAAAAATAATCCCCATTATCCCCATAATAATCATGTTTATTTTTCCAGTTATCCAAACCGATTTTTCTGCTCTGTCTGGTTTGTTTGCTCCAAGATTTTGGCCAACAAGTGTAGCAGCAGCATTGCTAATTCCCCATGAGGGAAGTAATGAAAATATTATTATTCTGATTGCAATAGTGTAGCCGGCAACAATTTCGCTTCCGAAAATAGAAATTATTCTTACTAAGCCTATCCAGCTCGAAGTTGCAATAAGATATTGAAAAATACCTCCATAGGAAATCTTAATAAGTTTGCGTATAACTTTAAAATCTATTTTTAAAATTGACAAGTCAAGTTTGATTCTGTGCTTCCCACTAAAAAGTAGATAAAACTGAAAAATTACTGCCGTTCCTCTCCCAATATTTGTAGCAATTGCAGCTCCTTTAACTCCAAGTTCAGGGAACGGACCAATGCCAAAAATCAAAAGTGGATCTAATATTAAATTCAAAATATTTGCCAGCCACAAAACTCGCATAGATATTGCTGCATCGCCGGAACTTCGGAAAATTGCATTAATAATGAACAAGAGCATTATTATTCCATTTCCACCAAGCATAATGGTGGCATATCCCGACATGTTTTCAACAATTTCTGTGCTTGCTCCCATCAATTCTAGAATTTGCTTCGAGAAAATTACACCGGGAATTGCTATGATAGAAGAAAACAAAATTCCAAGTAAAATTGCTTGAAAGGCTGCAATTGACGCATCTCTGTTCTTTTTTTCGCCTATACGGCGTGAAACCAGAGCTGTAGTTGCCATGCTCAGCCCAACACTGATTGCATAAATAATTGTAATTAATGATTCGGTTATGCCAACAGTGGCAACTGCATCGGCACCAAGTTCGGATACAAATTTAATATCAACAACTGCAAATATCGATTCCATGATCATTTCAAGAACCATCGGAATCGACAGAAGGAATATTGCTTTTTTTAAACTTCCTTTTGTGAAATCCTGATCGGAACCACTAATTGCTTTTTTTACATCTTTTAAAAGGTAGTTTATTCGGCTATAATATTTGAGTTTTGCAAAGTTCACAACTTATTATGCGTTCTCGATTAACTCTTTAATATCTTTCCATTTTTGATTATTCATTTTTGCTCCTATAACTTCAATAACCTTTCCCGAAAGAATTGATCCAAAATTTCCGCATTTTTGCATAGCGAAATTGTTGATTAATCCATATAAAAAACCTGCAGCGTAAAGGTCACCTGCGCCTGTTGTGTCGATACTGTTTGCTTCGATTACATCAATTTTATATGTTTCATTTTTTGTTTTTATTAGCGAGCCATGTTTCCCAATTTTTACGATGGCAATATCGCAATATTCTGAAATTTCATTCACTGCATCTTTTGGCTCTTTACCGGTAAAAGCTTTTGCTTCTTCTTCGTTTGCAAAAACAATATCAACATAATTTTTTACCAGAGATTTTAGGAATTCCAAATTTTCTTCTACAACATTAAAGCTTGCCATGTCAATAGAAACAATCAGATTATTCTCTTTTGCAAGTTTCACAGCTTTGTTCAACAAATCGTGATTTTGCACCAAATATCCTTCGATATGAAAATAATCGAATCCTTCGAAAGTCTCCTTTTTGATATCATCGGCAGAAAGTTCAATAGCTGCTCCAAGAAAAGTTGCAAAAGTCCGCTCAGAATCGGGACTAACTAAAGCAATTGCAATTCCCGACTCGTTTTGACTTTTATATAGTTTTGGATTAATTCCACTGTTCTCTAAATCTTCTTTGAAAAAATTACCAAAATTGTCGTTTCCAATTTTTCCAACAAATCCTGTTTCAACGCCAAGTTTAGCCAAACCATGAATAGTGTTGGCTGCAGAACCACCTGATGATTGCCTCTTTTCCAAGTTTTGTGTGCAACTTACAACTCTATTAATAAATTCTTTGTCGGCAAGTTGCATTGAGCCTTTTGCCAAATTCAATTGCTCTAAAAGTTCGTCATTATTCAGAGATGTCATAATATCTACAAGGGCATTGCCCATTCCTAAAACCTTTTTCATAACTGTAAAAAAAATAAAAATATTTTTGCAAAGCTATTGTTTATTTTAAAAATTGCTATTATTTTTGCACCGCAATTTTGAGATTGTATTTTACTTATTGAAATTCCTCATTAGCTCAGTTGGTTAGAGCATCTGACTGTTAATCAGAGGGTCCTTAGTTCGAGTCTAAGATGAGGAGCAAAAGAGGGCAAGTTGAAAAACTTGTCCTCTTTTTGTTTTATAAACTTGTTTTTTTGACAGCTCAGTTGGCTATAGTCCCGATTTGTCGGGATTAGTCAGTGGTTTCTAAGTTCGAGTCATTTACTAAAAAATCCAATAAATTGATACACTTGTGTTAAAATCATTTTTGATAAAAAAACTATACAAAATGCTTTACAGTTTTGCAAATTGCCAAAATTTGAACTTTGATAATAATAAGGTATAATTTTTACCAAAATACTTTTGAAAGAAATAATTATTGTAGTTTATTTGCAAAAAATTTATTAACCAAAATATTTAGTGATGAAAAAAGTAATAATTTTAGTTATCAGTTTCTTAATGACAATAAACATGAGTCGCGCCGATGAAGGCATGTGGCTTTTGTCTTTATTAAACAAGATGAATTTGCAAACAAAAGGGCTAAAACTTAGTCCGGAGCAAATTTATAGCATTAATAATTCAAGTTTGAAAGATGCTGTTGTAGGTTTAGGAAATGAAGGAAATCCATTTGGGTTTTATTGTACCGGAGAAATTGTTTCAGGCAAAGGTTTAATACTTACAAACCATCATTGCGGATTCTCAAGTATTCAAAGCCACAGTACTCCCGAACATGATTATCTTGCTGATGGATTTTGGGCACGTTCAATAGAAGAAGAGCTGATAAATGAATCAACAACTGCTTCAATATTAATTAGAATTGAAGATGTTACAGAACAAATTGCTTCTGAGCTAAAAGATGATATGACTGAAAAAGAACGAAGAAAAGTTATTTCTGAAATTGCAGGTAAAATTGAAGAAGAAGCAACTAAAGATACTGAATATGGCTCATCTGTGAAGTCGATGTTTGGTGGAAACCAGTTTTTCCTTTTTGTTTATGAAACATTTTTAGATGTTCGTCTCGTAGGTGCACCTCCTTCATCTATTGGAAAATTTGGTGGCGACACAGATAATTGGATGTGGCCTCGACATACTGGCGATTTTTCAATGTTCAGAATATATACTGGTCCTGAAGGCAAACCTGCAAAATATGCAAAAGAAAATATCCCACTGAAACCGCGACATTCTTTCCCAATTTCATTGAAAGGAATTGAAGAAAACGATTTTGCTATGGTTATGGGTTTCCCTGGTAGCACTGACAGATATCTTACATCTTATGGAATTAGTGAAGCATTGGATATTACAAATCCTACAAGAATAAAAATACGAGATAAAAAACTGAAAATAATGAAAGAAGGTATTGATGCCTCTCAAAAAACTCGTATTCAGTATGCTGCAAAATATGCACAAACTGCAAACTATTGGAAATATTTCATTGGACAAAGCCAAGGTTTAAAAAGACTTAAAGTTTTAGAACAAAAACAAGAACTTGAAAACAAAATTGCAAGCTGGATCAATGCCGATCAGAAAAGAAAAGAAAAATATGGTGAAGCAATCAAACTTATTGAAGAAGCATATAATTTGAGAAAGGAATATGCAAAAACCAATGCTTTTTATGGTGAATCTGTTTTTCAAGGAGCAGAAATTTTGCTATTTTCATATCAATCTAAAGGAATCTTGAAAGTTTTAGAAAACTCAAAAGACGATCAGGCTGCAATTGATGAAGTATTAAAGGGAATGCAAGAAACAACTGCAGATTATTTCAAGGACTATAATGCATCAATCGACCAAAAATTGCTTGCCGAAATGATGACAATGTTTGTTGCTGAAATCCCGGTAGCACACCAACCGGATATGCTTATAGAAATAAACAAAAAATTCAAAGGCGATTTCGATAAATTTGCAAAGAAAGTATTCGAGAAGTCAGTTTTTGCAGACCAAGCCAGGATGGGAGCATTCTTGAAGAATCCGAAAGCCAAACAGATTGAAAAAGACATGGCATATAAATTAGTAAATTCCTTTATTAAAAAATATATGGATTTAAGAGGAAAACAAGGAAAATTCTCAACTACATTGAATAAAGGAAATCGTTTGTTTATTGCTGCACTTTTAGAGATGGATAAAAATAATATTAACGATTATTATCCAAACGCAAACTCAACAATTCGTTTGACATACGGAACAGTTGGCGATTATATTCCAAGAGATGCTGTTCATTACGACTATTATACAACTCTGAAAGGTTACATTGAAAAAGAAGACCCGAGTACAACCGAATTTGTAGTTCCTGAAAAACTAAAAGAACTTTACTACAAAAAAGATTTTGGAAAATATGCCATGAAAAATGGCGAAATGCCTGTTTGTTTCACTACAAACAACGACATTACCGGTGGAAATTCTGGAAGTCCGGTTTTAAATGCAGATGGCGAACTTATTGGAATAGCATTCGATGGAAATTGGGAAGCAATGAGTGGTGATATAGAATTTGAAGACCAACTGCAAAAATGTATAAATGTTGATATAAGATATGTTATGTTTGTTATTGACAAATATGCAGGAGCAAAAAATTTAATCAAAGAGATGAAGTTAGTTGAGAAGAAACGAGTTCCAATTAAGCATAGTCTTCCGGTAGGAATGTAAAAAAATAATTAATTGAAATATAAATTGAAAGGCTCATTTTATTTTGAGCCTTTTTTTTATGAGAAAAAACAAGTCATGAAAATAAATTTTGTAGAAATATTTGCTGCATTTATGGTGCTTTTTGCAGTAATAGACATTATTGGTTCAATACCAATTATTCTTGGAATAAAAGAAAAAAGTGGAGAAATTAAATCTGAAAAAGCTAGCATTACAGCTTTCATAATAATGTTTTTATTCTTATTCATCGGCGAGCCACTATTAAATATTTTTGGAGTAGATATATCTTCATTTGCAATAGCCGGTGCCATAGTTTTATTTTTGCTATCTATGGAAATGGTTCTTGGAATAGAACTATTCAAAAATGATGAAAGTGGAGGAAATTCTATAGTCCCAATAGCTTTCCCTTTGGTGGCAGGAGCTGGTTCAATAACATCTCTGCTTTCGCTTAAAGCTGAGTATCAGACAATTAATATTGCTATTGCCCTTACTCTAAATTTAATTTTGGTTTATGTAGTTTTAAAATCGACCAAATGGTTTGAGAGAATTCTCGGAAAAGAAGGAATACACATTTTGCGTAAGGTTTTTGGGATAATTCTGTTGGCAATTGCAATTAAACTCTTTATTTCAAATACAGGCATCAATATTTCAAATTAGTTATCTAAAATTTAATATTGAAGGTATTTTTGTATTTCTAAGAATTAATGTAAAAGAAACATTATTTTTGAATTTTAGAGTTAAAGTGTAAACATACGATAGCGAACCTATTATGCCTGAAATTGTAATATATACCGATGGAGCAGCAAGAGGAAATCCTGGCCCCGGAGGCTACGGTATAGTTTTAAAATCGGGAAAACACCGAAAAGAATTGTCGCAGGGATTTAAACATACAACTAACAATCGCATGGAATTGTTGGCTGTGATAGTAGCTCTCGAACAATTAAAAGTTGAAAAAAGCAAGGTAAAGATATATACCGATTCAAGATATGTTGTCGATGCTGTAGAAAAAAGTTGGGTTTTTCAGTGGGAAAAAAAACGATTCAAGAACAAAAAAAATCCAGACCTTTGGCAAAGATTTTTAGAAATTTATCCAAAACACAATGTTAAATTCTTTTGGGTGAAAGGACATTCTAATAATGTTGAAAATGAAAAATGCGACAGATTGGCTGTGGAGGCATCATACAAAGCTGACTTGCTTGAAGATATAGGATATATAAATTCTCAATCACCAGACGCAAATTTGAAATTAGGAATTTGAGATTTCTATTTCAGTGAAAAATAAAATATGAAAACATATGGACTAATTGGGAAAAACTTAAGTCATTCATTTTCGAAACCATTTTTTGAAAAGAAATTTGAAAATGAAAGTATCATAGACTCGGAATATCTAAATTTCACCTTATCAAAAATTGAAGAATTACCCAATTTAATTTCATCATTACCAGATTTATGCGGACTAAATGTAACAATCCCTTACAAGGAAGAGGTTATTAAATATCTTGACAAACTCGACCAAACTGCCTTAGAAATTGGTGCAGTTAATACAATAAAAATCCACAGAACTAAAAACAGAACTGAACTGGTAGGATTTAATACCGACATTTTTGGATTTGAAAATTCTATAAAATCACATATAAATTCTAAAATAAAAAAGGCACTTGTTTTAGGTATGGGAGGTGCTGCAAAATCGGTTGCTTATGTTTTAAAAAAGTTTTCTATTGATATTATATTTGTTTCAAGAAATGCGAATTCGAAAAATTGTATTTCTTTTGAAAATTTATCGCAAGAAGATATTCAGAAATCGCAACTAATTATCAATACAACACCTATTGGAATGTTCCCGGATTGTGAGAATTTTCTGAAAATTCCATATCAATTTATAGGGAAAGAGCAGCTTGTTTTTGATTTAATTTACAATCCTTCGGAAACAATGTTTTTGAAATTTAGCAAACAAAATAAAGCAAAAACAATTAATGGTCTGAAAATGTTGGAACTACAAGCTGAAGAATCTTGGAAAATATTTCAACAACCATTAGAAAAAAATTATACTTTTGGTAAATAAATTAATGCACCGTGGTTGAAAATAATAATATCAGAGGATGACTCTTGAGAAATTGGAAAATGAAAAAATTGAGATTAACTTACTTTTAGAAGCCATTTTTCTAAAATATGGTTACGATTTCAGAAATTATGGAAAAGCTCATATCCGCCGGAGGATAATGCACAGGTTGTCGATATCAGGAATCCCAAACGTATTTGAGTTGTTAAAGAAAGTTTTATATGATGTGGCTTTTTTCAATAAGTTTCTAATGGATTTTTCGATAAATGTTACAGAAATGTTTCGAGATCCTCTGTTTTATAAATCAGTTCGTAAAGAAGTGATTCCTATTTTGAAAACATACCCTTTTCTGAAAATTTGGCATGCAGGATGTTCGTCGGGGGAGGAGGTATATTCCATGGCAATTTTGTTGCAAGAAGAAGGATTGTTAGAAAAAACACAAATTTATGCTACCGATTTCAACCAGTCTATTTTACAAAAAGCAAAAGACGGCATTTACCCAATCAAATATTTGAAAGAATATACATCAAATTATCAAAATGCTGGGGGTTTGGCTTCATTTTCAGATTATTATAATGCTAATTACGATTCGGCAATTTTTCATAATTCATTGAAAAAGAATATTGTTTTTGCAGATCATAATTTAGTTTTCGATGGAGTGTTCGGCGAAATGAATATGATAGTTTGCAGAAATGTTCTCATATATTTCGATAAAGTTTTGCAAAATAAAGTTATCAAACTTTTTAAAGAAAGCCTAATACCCGGCGGTGTTTTATGCTTAGGATCAAAAGAAAGCCTAAAGTTTTCGGAGCAGTACTATTCTTTCGAACCCTTGTTTGAAAAAGAAAAGATTTATAGAAAAGTTTATAAAAAATAAACAACACATTTCATTAAAGTTCTGACTTACTTTTTAGATGAAAAAAAAGAGAAAATATGAGGCTATTGTTATTGGTGTTTCAGCCGGAGGCATGGCAGCATTAAATACTATTATGCCTGCTTTGCCAAAAAATTTCTCTATACCAATTCTTATTGTTCAGCACATTAGCCCAAGAAGCGAAAACTATCTTGTGCACATTTTGAATAATTCTTGCAAACTAAAAGTGAAGGAAGCAGACGAAAAAGAAAAAATTGAAAATGGCAAGGTTTATCTTGCTCCACCAAACTATCATTTCTTGGTAGAAGAGGATTTTACAATTTCTTTATCAACAGAAGAAAGGGTAAATTATGCTCGCCCATCGATAAATGTTCTTTTCGAATCGGCAGCTATTGCATACAAAAATTCCCTTATCGGAGTTATCCTCACCGGAGCAAACAACGATGGAAGCCAAGGTTTAAAAAGCATTAAAGATTATGGTGGATATGTGATTGTTCAAAATCCCAAAACTGCCGAAGTTGAGTCAATGCCAAAAGCTGCATTAAAAGCTACTAAAACTAATAATGTTTTCGAGCTTGAAAAAATTGCAGAAATTTTGATAAGCCTCAGCCAGATGAGTAAATAGACATATTGCAACTTACGAAATCGTCAATAATTGTAAGTTTGAAAATAGATGCAAAAAAATCTCAAATTGAAAAAGTATGGGAATGAGCCATTTAAACTGGCATTAATTCATGGTGGGCCTGGTGCAGCCGGATATATGATGGGAATTGGTAAAATTCTCTCGAAAAAAATCGGAATTATTGAACCTTTTCAAACCGAAACTTCTATTGATAAATTAGTTTTAGAACTTCGTAGATCTATCGAAAATTATTGTAAGATTCCTGTAATTTTGCTTGGACATTCGTGGGGAGCATGGCTGTCGATGATTTTTGCAGCACAATTTCCGAAATATGTTGAGAAGCTAATTTTGGTAAGCACCGGGCCTTTCGAGAAAAAATACATGAACACTACTCAACATATCAGGTTTTCAAGGCTTTCGCCGAAAGATAAAACTGTGATTTTCATGCTTCAGGAAGAAATATTGAGAAGCTCAAATCCTGATTCTGTTTTTCTGAAAATTGGGAAAATCCTATCGAAGACCGATACATTTTCTGCAATTTCTACCGAAAATGAAATCGGCGAAATTGATTACAATATCTTCAAAAATGTGTGGGCAGAAGCCAACAATTTGCGATTGAAAGGTGAATTGATAGAATATATCAAAAAAATAAAATGTCCGGTTTCTGCAATTCACGGAAGTTATGACCCACATCCGGCAATAGGGGTTAAAGATCCACTTTCAAAATATTTAAACGATTTTCAGTTCTATGAATTAGAAAAATGTGGGCATTATCCTTGGAACGAAAAGTTTGCGGTGGATGAGTTTTTTGAGATTTTGGGGAAGGAAATTCCTTAATTCATTTATTCCACAACAATTTTCTCAACTAAAACATCATCCTCATTTCTGATTTTTAGAAAGTAGATTCCATTTTTTAATCCTGAAATATCGACTGAATGTTTGTGATTCTTTTCAGTTATTTTTGTTTCGACAAAATAAATACTTCTGCCGGAAATGTCAAATATTTCAATAAATGTAAAATTCGAATTTACTCCTAAATCAATAAATAAAATATCCTCGCAAGGATTTGGATAAACTTGATAATCTGAGTTTTCAATATTTGAAATATTTGTGGGATCACTAAAATATACAATCAAATTATTCACGATATTCCCAGCTAAATCTTCCACTCCATTGATAGTCATTGTGTAATTTCCTTCCGAGAGTGCTGATACAGTAAGAACAGCCATAGTATTATCGAAAGTGTGTAAGCTTGCATTTTCGACAGTAATATTATGATTTATTGAAAAATTTTCTGCTGCGACACTTGATCCGGCAATATCTTCATTGAAAGTTACATATATTACAGTCTCTGTAGCTATTGAAATATTACTAACAATTGGTGCATAAACGTCTTCAGGTTCCACAACATCATCGGCACTTCTTAGTTCAATTTTATACTCACCAAAATCGAAATTTAAAGGTCCGGTAATGTTATATATCTGACCAATAACATAGCTGTGGCTATAAATCGAAGAATTGTGTATAAGTGCATCGCCACTTCCATCGTTTACAAACCACATTCCATATGTTGTGTCTCGAACGCACATAGCATTTTCGAGTTGTACTAAAACGGCTTCGTATTGTTCGTCTTGCATGGCTCCGGTTTGTACTAACACTGCTTCGGGCAAGCTATTGTTCGCTGAAATATGATAGTATGCTGAAATGTTTTTCATTTCGGTAAGATCGTAATATTCATCAACCTCGGCTGTAATTATTATACTATCTCCAACTGTGGGGAAATGTCCTGAACTGTAAACATAAACTCCGTTCCATGCTCCACTTCCGTTTTGCAAAAAGAAATTTGAACCAAAAGCACCGGTAACTACGCCTGTTATTGAAACTGTTTGCCCTTGGTATGGCGAATTTGTTGTTTGTCCCTGAATGTCGTAAATGCTTGTAAGTGTGCCGGAAAAAGGCTCAGGAGCAACATCATAGTAGCCAAAAAAGTATTTTTCTTCTGTTCCGTCAGAGGCAACAATTTTATAGTAAACTCTGGTATTTTCGAGTTGACCGGGAATTTGCCCAGTATAAATATTTCCGCTTGCACTTAATGAAATTGTATTCGATAAACTGCTCCACGACAAGCCCCAGAAAAGAGTTGCAGAATTTATAGTTCCTCCACTATTATGAGAAATTTCAGATGAAATATTTACAATATCGTTCTCGATGGGATCGGCCGGATCGAGAATTAGGTTTGTAATAATTATTGGATTTGCTGAAACTCCATTCCATATATACTCAGCAAATTCAGGATAATCAATGAAAGGATTTCTGTTTCCTTGCCAGTCGAAAACTATATCGTTTCTGTTTTTTTCAAATTCGTCCGGTGGGTCTTGCAAATTCCATTGTAGCAATGTGGACAATTTTCCGTGTTCAGGGGCAGGATAAGTATTCACAGCATCTACTACTTCAAGGTCAAGTTCTCCATTTGTGCCTTCATAGCGTGTTGCCATATAAAAAATTATTCTTGCTATGTCGCCTTTATCTTCATCACGAGGTTCCCAAGAATCGTTGTCTTTATAACTACCTGTTGGTACCCCTGCATCGTAATATTCTGTTCCTCCTTCATCGAAATCGAGATACGATCTTGCAGAATTTACTGTTGCATCCACTGGTTTTATGCCATGAGCATCTGTTCCGGGACCCATATCTGTTCCAAAATCTCCATGCGATTTTGCCCAAACGTGCTCTCTGTTCCAGTAGTTTAGAGAATCGAGATTTGAGGCAAAATCTGATTTTGGAATAGACCAGCCAGTATAAACTAAAATTATATTGTCAGAATTGTTTGGGTCTTCATCAGACGATTTTAATATTTGTTTTACAGTACCATATTCAAAAGCGGTGTGTCCGTCAATGATATTATGAAGTGCAGTTTTTAGATTTGCTCCATCTAAAGTTTCCGTTCCATTATAATAGTTTGCTGGTTGTGCGAAAACTACGGTTTGAAGTGCTAAAAAGCAAACTAAGAGTGAAATTGATTTTTTCATATTTAAAAACTAATTTTAAGTGAGGTAGTATATCTTCTTCCTAATCCAAAAAACACGGATGCTGATTTTGCATCAAATTCATCTGGATTGTCTGAAATGTAAGAGTCATTATCTAACGCATCGGAAATATATGTTTCATTCAAAGCATTTAAAATGTTGAATGAGAAACTCATATTCTGTCCGAAAATATTAAAACGATAGCCTGCATGAAAATCAACTAATTTGTATGATGGCAATTCCCATGAATCTCGCGGTTCATCAAGGTCTTTTAATATTTCTGGATTAAAATCTGCATAATAGCGAGTAAAATGTGTATATTTTCCTTTCAGATACAATTTTTTTAATGGTTCATAACGAATGCTAAAAGCATATTGTGTTTGAGCGGCATCGCCAACATGAACATTATTTGCATTAAAAGTGTAATTATCATAAAATTCTCCTGACTCATCGAAACGTGTTATTTCAGCATGTGAGTCCCATTTCCAATCTCCTAAAGAAAAAAGACCTTGCAGTTCTAAATTAGAGAAAATTTTCCAAACAAAATCGAGTTCAATTCCTTTATGTATAGCATTTATACCACTAATGTATCCTGTAAGCAGAGTATCATAGTTAAGCCGATTAGTGAATGGTTGAACAGGTTTGTTTTCCCAATTTGTATAATAAGTATTCAAATTTATAGTGAATTTATTACTTTTGTATGCGTACCCAAGCTCAATTGCTTTAACAAGTTCATTATCAATTTTGTTAAGTAGTTTGTTGTCTTGTCCAATTACATTATTAAATCGTGTGGCTTTCGACAAATATCCGAGGTTTATAAAAATATTATTATATTCATTTAAGTTGTAGTTCGCTCCAGACTTAAAAGTAAATCCTGGAATCCATTTCCAAATAGTTTCAGAGTGGCGTGCTTCCGGTGAATTCACAGTATAGCTATTCCCATTATAGTGGACTGTATCGGGAAGAAAGATATTAGGTCCTACCCTCTTGTAGCCTGCTGCTTGAAATAAAATAGTATCTGCAAGGACTATATCTTTCTCTGCGAAATAGTCAATTCTTTTGTAGCCACTATTCGAAGCTGATAGGCTTACAAAACCACTCCAATTGCCTGTTTTATATTCTGCTTGTGCAAAAAGTCCTCCCCATCTGACGAGTCCATCGTTGTGATAAAGGATTTTATCTCCTTCCACTCTTGCAGTATTTGGTGTATTGTTGTTGTTGAGGAACCTACCATCCTCATCGTAATATACCACTCCTCCCAGTAAATCATATACTTCCCTGAAGTGTTCGCCTCTATAACTTCTTAGGTCAATACCTCCAGATAAGTTAAGTTCTTCGCTTAAGTCATAGCTAATAGTAGAAAGAAATCCATACCAATAATGATTATTTCGCGAACTGTATATCATACCAGTTGAAATTTGCTCCTCATTGATAGCAGTATCGTACTGGTTATTATATAATTCCTGCAAATGTACTTGGTTATTAAGGTGGTTTACGCTGCCTGAGAGCCCTGTACCCCCTCCCTGACCAATGGAAACATATAATATATTTGAAATATACAATTTGTCATTAATCGACCATAAATCTTTAAAACTGAATTGGGGTTTATGATAATAATTCACTTTTGTATTAACTTTTTCGCGATTAGCGTGAATTGTGTCTCCATTTTCATCGAGTGTCCATCTTTCTAAATATCCCCAATGTTCGTTATAGTCTAAGCCCATATCAAGTGCAGTTGGTTCAGTATAGTTGGTGTCTGAACCAATTAAATCATCAGCAAAATCTTTGTCGTAGGTGGCAATCTGGCTTTTGTAAGAACGCTGGCCATGGCTTTGGGGTGCTCCCATTGCTGTTGCCGATAGAATATGTTTCCCCAGTTTTTTATCTATTCTTAAAAAATAAAAATATCCTTTAGTCCAGTTTTGTTCTACCCATCCATCGCCTTGTTTGTACGATCCGGCAAGTGTGAAGCCCCAATCGTTTTTTAATTTTCCTGAAGTATAACCAAATGAAGTTCTAAGGAATCCGTCATTTCCAATTTCTTGTTTGATGTTCCCTCCTTTTTTTGCTTCTATGCCTTTTGTAATAATATTTAGTGTTCCGCCAACTGAAGGTATTGCCAGCTTTGACGCTCCCAATCCTCTCTGTATCTGAATGGTACGGGTTACTGCATCGAGCCCAAACCAGTTCGACCAATAAACCCAACCATTTTCCATATCGTTCACAGGAATTCCGTCGAGCATTACGGCAACATTTCTTTGATTAAACCCTCGTATTGTAATTCTGGCATCGCCATCGCCGCCTCCTTGTTGTGTTGCATAAACTCCGGGAGTTGAATTCAAAATCATTGGAATATCTTGGGATGCAAGCTCTTCGTCAATTTTGGCAGGAAGTATATTTGTAAATGCAACCGGGGTTTCACGAGACCTTGCAATATCTCCAACTACTGTTATTTCATCAATTATCATGGTTTCTAAATAGAAATCCAGAAAAATTGATTTTTCTTTTACAAGTAAATGTTTCAATAAAGTTTTGTATCCAACATAAGAAATTTGCAGATCATATTCTCCACTTTCTAATTCGATTGAATATTTTCCATCTAAGTCTGTAACTGTCCCAACTCCTTTTTTTATCAAAACACTTGCTCCGATTAATGTTTCCTGAGTTACTGCATCTCTTATAACTCCACTAAGTTCTACTTTTTCCGCATTTAAAACAATTGATATATTCAATAATAATAGAATTATAAGATATTTTTTCATCTGTTTATATTTAATATGAATTAAGAATTATAAAATTTAGGAGTTGTAAGGTTTTATGATTTCAATTAAAAAAGGTATTAAAAAGAGTTTCCCCCTTTTTAATACCTTATAAATTACTAATTATCTGAAGTCAGAAATTCTAACAATTTATTTGATTATTAGCTTTTTAGTTTGAGTATAGCCATTTGTAAAATTGATTCTAACTATGTATAAACCTTTGTTATAATTACTGCTGTTAATATCAATAGAAGCTTTAGGAATGTCATTTTTCTGTTTGTGAACTATATTTCCGAGGCTATTATAGATTTCTATTGATTCAAATATTTTGTTTGAGCGAATTTTAAATTCTCCATTTATTACCGGATTTGGGAAAAAATAGATTTTATTTTCGACCTGAAAATTGGTGATATTGCTTGTTCCTGCATTTCCGCATTCGCATGTATGTGAACGTAAACTGTCGAAAGTGTTTTTTGGCAAAGAATCCCATTCTAAAGTAGCATTAAAAACATCGGGATTTAGATGAACACCTTCTTTTATTTCGGGCTTACGAATTAAGGTTTGATCTCTTGTCCATAATCTCCACCATTCCCCAAGATCTATAAAATATGGATCAATGTCAGTCCAACCATCGCCTGGGTCTTCGCCAATTTTCCCAATTATATCTAAAATCTCAGATGTAGAAATCTTTTCAAGGGTAACAGCATCATTTCCATTGAAATACATCATTTTGTTATCATCATAAACAGGGCAAAGGAAAATGTCGGCCAAAGCTCTTAGCTCGTCAAAAACAATAGTATCCAATCCTGTGCCATTAGGATTTTGTTTGTCTAAAACTACAACAAGAACGCTATGAGCTTCGAGTATTCCACCTGGGGCAAGACCTATGTAATTTGGACTAAATCCGCCATTTGAATACCTTGACATATGATAGTCGGAAAGATCAATAGCATTATCTGTTGGATTATAAATTTCCAAAGCTTTGTTATTATGGCTTCCTTCAACATATTCAGATATAAACAAATCTGAACAATCTTGTGCAAATAGAAAACTAAGCGAACTAACAAATAAAATTAAAAGTAAATTTCTTTTCATAATTTAATAAATTTCTGTTAAACAATATTTTAATACAATAAATTTCAATTTTAAAACATATACAATAATACAATTTTTAATGGAATAAATACAAATTAATTTGTTAGAAGATTTTGGATTTCACTATTATAAAATATCACTTTATAGAAAAATTGTTTCTGAGCTTGTATAAATCAATTATAATGAAAATAAATGAAGAAATTGAATAAGCAAAAACAAAATTTGCGTAGCTTTATCAGCTTTAATAAACTATAATTTTAGAAATATGATAAAGAAATTATTTGTTCTTTTTGTGCTTATATTCAGTATTATAGGCGCTGACGCAAACCCAATTAAAGATTTAATCAGAAATTCTGGAAATTCGAAAAACTATCCAAAAGACGATCTCTTGATAATTTTTGACAGTACTAAAGTTGATGTTCAAGAAACGGGTTTGAGCTATGTAAATTTTCATGCGCTTTATAAAATTTTAACAACAAAAGGTGCTAAGAGAATGAGTGTTGTAAAATTCGATTATGATCCTTTGTCGGCATTTGTTGAAATTCGCAAGGTTGTTATTTACAGAAAAAGTGGTAAGATTGAAGAGCTTGATGTATCGAACGAATTGGATTATCCGGCACCGGCACGAATGATTTATTGGGGTGCACGTCAGAAAATGCTTGAAATAGGCAGACTTGAAACTGGCGATGCGGTGGAGGTTTTTATGTTTCGCAAAGGTTTTACTTATGCACTTCTTCAGGAAAACGGCGACGAACAATACATTCCACCTATGCGAGGCCATTTCTACGATATTGTGAATTTTTGGAGCAGCGATCCGATTATTACAAAATTTTATCAGACAAAAATTCCTGAAAATAAATTTGTTCAGTATAAATTCTATAATGGAGATGTTGATTCTTTGATTCAGAAAATGGATGGAAAAATCGCATATTCGTTTACCAAAAAGAATATTTCGAAAATTAAAAGAGAACCCGGAATGGTTGCACTGTCGGACATTGCACCAAAATTGCTTATTTCAACAAGTCCCGATTGGGAAGCGAAATCGCAATGGTTTTATGGTGTTAATGAAGATTTTGGCAGCTTCAATTCTACTCCGGAAATAGACAAAAAAATAAAAGAAATTTTACAAGCTGCCACAAATGAATTAGATTCAATATCAAAGCTAACACATTGGGTGGCAGACAATATGCGATATTCCGGAATTTCTATGGGAAAGGGCGAAGGATATACTTTGCATTCGGGAGAAATGAATTTTACCGATCGTTGCGGAGTGTGTAAAGATAAAGCAAGTTTGCTGATAACTTTCCTTCGTGCGGCAGGTTTCGAATCGTATGCTGCTATGACTATGGCCGGTTCGCGAATCGACCGAATTCCTGCCGACCAGTTTAATCATAGTGTTACAATTGTGAAATTGAAGAACGGAAAATATAAAATACTTGATCCTACTTGGGTGCCTTTTGTGAGGGAATTATGGTCGAGCCGCGAGCAGCAGCAAAACTATTTGATGGGCTTGCCCGATGGAGCAGATTTGATGGAAACTCCAATTTCAGCAGCTGAAAATCACTATTATAAAATCATTGGTATTTCGGAATTATTTGCAGATGGAACAATGAAAGGAGAGTTTACATTAGAAGCTGAAGGACAATCTGACGCTGCATTTAGAGGCGGTTTTGTTAGAACTTATTATAATTATTGGTACGGAGTATTTGAAAAAGAACTAATGAAAATTTCTCCCAATATTAAAATTATTGAGATGAACATTCCGGATTTCTATGATTATTCCGATCCTTTGAAAATGAAATTTAAATATGAAATTCCGAATTATGCAATTGTAACCAATGAGGAAATCATTTTTACTCCCATAGTTGCCTCAAACCTTTTTAAACGATTTAATTCGTATTTATATACAAAAACAGATGTTGAAGAAAGAAAATACAACTTTAGAAGTAGTTGCAGCAAACTAATTGAGCTTAATGAAGAAATTAAACTTCCGGCTTTCGCTGAAAGCACTTATTTGCCGGAAGCAGAAAAGGTAGAAGGTAGTGGTGCAGATTATACCGGAAACTATAAAATTGAGAATCAAACTCTAAAACTTAATGAGAAAATTGTTCTGAAAAAGCGAATCTATGAACCTGCCGATTGGGATTCTTATAAAAAAGCAATCGAGTCGCAAAATAAATTTGCAAACGAGCCTGTGATTCTAAAAATCAAGTAAATTAAGGTTCAGAAAATATTTTAATTCAAACAAATATCTAAAAAAAATAGAAATGAAATATAAACACATTTTATTATTAGTGATTTTAGCAAGTCTAATTTCTTGCAATAGCTCGAAAAAAACCGACGATACTACGGACATGTTCCCCAATGCCGATGCAGTATATATAAATATGACTAAGGAATATCAATTAAACGAGGATGGAACAATTTTATATAATTATTCTCATCGTTTGAAATATCTATCATATTTTTCATTCAATAGAAAGTATGGAGAAACTTTCATAGCTTATAATCCTGAATTTCAGGACTTAAAAATAAATATTAGCCAAACTACAATGGCTGATGGAAAATTAGTGAAAGCTCCGGGAAATGCTTTCAATGAAGTTTTGCCTTCATATGCAGCAAATGCGCCTGCCTTCAATCACTTGCGTGAAATGGTTGTTACTCACACTGCTTTAGAAAAAAATTCAATCGTAGATTTGGATTATACTATTACAAATAAATCGGAATCTCTTCCTGCTTTAATGGGAAGCGAAAATATTAGCAGTTCTTCGCCAGTCAAGAATTTTCAAATAATAGTTAAAATTCCTAAGGACAAATTGCTGAAATATGAACTTTTAAATGACACTTTGAATCCCAAAATCGAAGCAATAGAAAATTACACCTTATATAAATGGGAATTTAAAAATGTATCTGCTGATGTTCATGAGCTATTGCAATCGGGCAAAACTCACCCAAAACTACTGTTTAGTACTGCAAATTCCGAAGAGGTATTTTCCGATTTTGTCTCTCAGGAAGCATTTTCATACAATATTGGCGAAAGCGAAAAAAAATGGGTGAGAAAAAATACAGGTTTATATAAAGATGAATTTCAGTATATTAAAACAATTCAAAAAGCTGTAGTAAACGATTTAAACTTTTGGAATATTCCATTAGATATTTGCGGCTACAAAATTAGAACAACAAACGAAACCTGGGAATCGAATGGTGGAACTAAACTCGAAAAAACTCTTCTACTGTGCGCACTTCTCAGTCAGGCAAATATTAGTGCCGAGCCGGTTGTTATGATTCCTAATAATTGTTATAATCAAAATATTGGTTTGTTGGAGTTCTATGATTTTTTTGTGAAAATTAAACTTAGAAATGAGATAGTTCATTATTTCTCTGCAATAAATATGAACTCCCAAGATGAGATTTTTAGCAATCCAAATAAAACAATTATTCCTTTAAATATTAATAATAGAGAAGTTGTAGAAACTTCCAGAAATTTAGTTAATGAAGTTATAGTAGATTATAATTTCGAGCTAAATAGTTCACTTTCTGTATCGGGGAATGCAATTTTGTCTTTAAACAATGAAAACAATCCGTATGTCGAATTGCAAACAGATGAGTCAAAAGTAAAAAAACTATTGTCATCCTTGGCTGTAAAAAGTTTCGAGATTGTAGAAAGTACGCCACATCAATTGCAAGTAAAATACAATTTTGATGGAGACAAACCTTTTAGAGAACACGGGAGCTATTATTTTTGGAATTTGCCTTCTCAAACTCAAGGTATTAGGAAATTGCATATCGAACAACTCGCAGAAAATAGAACAACAGATTTAGAGTTGGAAAAATTAATCGTTGAAAAATATACATATTCTGTCGAATTGCCTGAAAACTACAAACTTGTTTCTCCTTTGAAAAATTTCAGCGAAAAAAATAATGTAGGAGAACTTGCTATGAATTTTTCAATTCAAGACAATTTATTAAAACTTGAAAGGTCTATTAAATTAAACAAAAAGAATATTCATAAAACAGAGTATAAGCATTTTAGAAAATTATTTTCTATTTGGACGAACAGCAAAAACTGGGAGTTGATTATTAAGAAAACTGAATAATTGTTGCACAAAAAAAATCCTGCTTTGTACTGAAAAAAGCAGGATTTTTTTTGAGAATCATTTTAAAATAGAATTTCATTTATTTTTAATTTTATTCAAAAACGGATGATAATCTCCTCTAAGGCCTATTGGTTTTGCATGACGTATGTCGAAAACAGTTTCGATGCTTGGTCTTGCTTCCTGCAGCCCAAAACCTTTCCCCTTTAATATTTCTTCATAACTTCTTGTGTGCAAATCAGTAAATCCGCCGCTAAATTCAATCTCTTTATTTTCAACGGTTATTGTCCTGAAGGTTCGTTGTCCCGCTTTCTTAACTTCTGCCGGAACATCTTCGTACTCTAAACTTAATAGCCATCGAACATTTGCTTTTTCGAGGTGTAGCAGTCCTGCAACGCGTTTGCCGTTTGCAAAATGAACTTTATTTCTTTGTACTTTTCCAAAAATCCACGACAACATATCGAAAAAGTGAACGCCAATATTTGTGGCAATTCCGCCCGATTTTTGGTCTTCGCCTTTCCAACTGTTGTGATACCAATGTCCGCGCGAAGTGATATAGGTTAGGTCAATATCGTAGATTTTATCCTTAGGTCCCTTATCAATTTCTTCTTTAAGTTTAATAATGCTGTGGTGTAGCCTCAATTGCAAAATATTATAAATGTCCTTACCTGTTTCTTTTTCTATCTCCTGAAGTGCATCAATATTCCATGGATTCAAAACTAAAGGTTTTTCACATATTGCATCAGCATTTTGTTTCAGAGCAAAACGAATGTGAGAATCGTGCAAATAGTTTGGTGTACAGATGCTTACATAATCGACTTTTTTTCCTGTTCTGCGAAGTTTGTCGATATGTCTATCGAAGCGTTCATATTCGGTAAAAAAATCTGCATCAGGAAAATAGCTGTCAATTATCCCAACACTATCAAATTTGTCTAAAGCTGAGATTAAATTGTTCTTAGTTTCTTTAATGGCTTTCATGTGTCGTACTGCAATAAATCCGGCAGCACCTATTAAAGCAAAGTTTTTCATAATTCTATTGTGCTCTTAGTTTTTAAAAAATTGTAAATTATAGTTTTGTGAAGATTAGTTTTCGAAAAAGTTATATTATCTTTTTCACTTCATTATGTTCAATTTTGTATTTCTCATTGCTTTCGGGGCAAATAGCAATATTATTTTCGTCGAAACTTAATCGGTGTCCGAATTCGCTCATCCAGCCAATGTGTCGGGCAGGATTTCCAACAACGAGAGAGTATGCTTTAATTTCTTTTGTAACCACTGCACCGGCTCCAACAAATGAAAATTTCCCAATATTATTACCACAAACAATTGTGCAATTTGCTCCGAGAGAAGCTCCTTCGCCTACTATTGTTTTTAAATATTCATCTCGCCTAATAACTGCACTTCTTGGATTTATAACATTTGTAAAAACCATTGAAGGCCCAAGGAATACATCGTCTTCGCAAATTACACCTGTATAAATCGACACATTATTTTGAACTTTTACATTGTTGCCGAGAACAACATCTGGAGAAACTACAACATTTTGTCCGATATTACATTTTTCGCCAATTTTACAATTTGACATAATGTGCGAAAAATGCCAAATTTTTGAACCTTTCCCAATTTCACAATTATCATCGATTACCGAAGTTTCGTGAGCGAAATATTCTTTCTCTATCATCTTTTTAGTTTATAAAATTCAAAAAGTTTTCTGTAATATAATTTAATTGTTCATTGTCCATTTCTGTGTGCATTGGTAGAGAAATTACGGTTTCGGAAAGCAGTTCAGTTACAGGGAAATCTCCGGTTTTATATCTTTCATCTTTATATGCTTTTTGCAGGTGCATTGGCACAGGATAGTAAATCATGGCAGGAATACCTTTCGATTTCAAATTCTCAATCAATTTAGCTCTATCAACATTTTTAGTTTTTAAAGTATATTGATGAAAAACGTGGGTAGTATCGCTACTTGTTATTGGCGTGATAATATTTTCGTGGTTTTTGAAAGCATTATTGTAAAAACTTGCGGCTTTTTGTCTTGCAAGTATATAATCGTCTAAGTGTTTCAACTTGATTTTTAAAATAGCAGCCTGAAGCGAGTCCAATCTGGAATTTACTCCGACTCTATCGTGATAATATCTGACTTTCATTCCATGATTTACGATTGAGAGAAGTTTTTCTGCCAATTCATCGTTGTTTGTCAAAATTGCACCGCCATCGCCATAGCCTCCAAGATTTTTCGATGGAAAAAATGATGTAGTTCCAACATCTCCAATTGTTCCGGCTTTTACTTTTTTATTTTCATTGAAAGAATAATCTGCACCGATAGCTTGAGCATTATCTTCAATAACATAAAGATTGTGCTGTTTTGCAATTTTCATAATGCTGTTCATATCAGAACATTGCCCAAATAGATGGACAGGGACAATTGCCTTAGTCTTTTTTGTAATAGCTTTTTCAACCGATTTTGGGTCGATATTGAATGTGTCATAATCTACATCAACCAAAATAGGTTTTAATCCGAGCAAACCAATAACTTCTACTGTTGCAATAAATGTAAAACTTGTAGTAATTACCTCATCGCCGGGTTTTAAATCTAAACCCATCATTGAAATTTGCAGAGCATCGGTTCCATTTCCGCAGGGGATTACATGTTTTACATTCAAGTATGATTCTAAATTGGCTTTAAATGACTTAACCTCAGGACCATTAATAAATGCTGTGGATGCAATTACACTTTCGAGAGCATTATCAACTTCCGGTTTTATTTTTAAATATTGACTGTATAGGTCAACCATTTTGATTTCTTTCATAGTCTATTTTTCTAAGCCGGCAAATATAAATATTTTAATTATTTAATCATGTCATTTTCAATTAACAATGAAGTTCTTATTTGTTAAAATATGTTTTTCTTTTTAAATTCCTATATTCACAAATTTCTGAAATTATACATATTAGAAATTTGCATTATTTCTACTATTCTATTTTCAATTTATTTGTAAAAAACTTCAAATTTTAAAAATCAGTATATTTCAATGATTAGTCAATTTATTCAAAAATGAAAATAAAATACTACTTTTGTTATAATTTAATTTAAAGATGTAGATAATGAATTTATTTATAATAGCTGGTTTTGTTGGTCCTTGGCAAATTGCTTTAATAGTATTGGCTGTATTACTACTTTTTGGTGGAAAAAAAATCCCGGAGCTAATGAAAGGATTGGGACAAGGAATGAAGGAATTTAAAAAAGCCACTAAAAAAGAAGATGAGGAGAAAAACGAAAACTTAAATAACTAATTTTTCTTTTCAGGAAATTTAGTTCAAATTTATGTTTTTTTCTATTTCTCAAATACAGAAACTTCTTTTCAGTAACAAGTGTTCGTTGAAGAATGTAGTTGATTTTTATTTAAAAAATATAAAACTCAATGAGCATTTGAATGCTTTTCTTGAAGTTTTTGAAAATGAAGCTTTTGAACGGGCTTTAGCAATTGAAGAAAAAATAAAAAATCGCACTGCAGGTAGTTTAGTAGGATTAGTTGTTGGGATTAAAGACAATATTTGTTATGAAAATCACAAACTATCGGCTGCCTCCAAAATGTTGGAAAACTTTGTCTCAACTTACAGTGCGTTTGTTGTAAGACGATTAATAGAAGAAGATGTAATTATTATTGGAAGGCTTAATTGCGATGAATTTGCAATTGGCAGTTCAAATGAGAAATCGGCATTCGGAAAAGTTTTAAATCCCTTAGATAATACAAAAGTTCCGGGAGGTTCATCTGGCGGACCTGCTGCTGCGGTAGCTGCAAATTTGTGCTTGTCGGCTCTTGGCTCAGACACCGGTGGTTCTATCAGACAACCTGCTTCTTATACCGGACTTGTAGCAATAAAGCCAAGCTACGGGCGTGTTTCAAGGCAAGGACTTGTTTCATACGCTTCGTCTTTAGACCAAATTGGTGTGATTTCTCAAAACATTGGATATACCGGTCATGTTGACCCCTCAATCCGGCCATATTGACCCCTCTAGATTTTGGTTTTAAAGAACGCTTTAATATGACAAAATTTCAGTTTACAAAATCATTTTTTCATACTTCAAATTTACTTTTTTTTCTTAAA